>CAPNGW010000053.1 GCA_948665105.1 uncultured Lachnospiraceae bacterium | reverse complement strand
CAACCCTGATGAGCAGACCTGGGACTGCCCCTGCCACGGGTCGCGGTATGACAAGGATGGAAATCTTCTGGACGGACCGGCACAAAAGCCTTTAAAGTCCAGGCAGGAATAATATTTTTCATAGGGATGAGGGTGTGGAGCCAGGGTTACTGGTCACGGAGTGAACAGTAACGAGCCAGGGGGCCTCATAGCCGTACTTTCGGCAAAATACTTGCGGCCCCCGCTATTTTTATGTATAATTTGATAATCCAATATCTGACATTCCCAGAGGAGTATACAGGAAAATAATCCCGAAAGGAGCCCCGGATTTATCGGGGGATACATATGGCAATCAAAATCAGACAGATAAAAGAAAAAGATTTAACGATATCCTTGTTTGACCACTTTAACCGCTACCAGGATGTGAAGCGCTGCTGGCGGAAGGAGGATGGGAAATGGGTGCTGAAGGACATCGCCTTTACCGAACAATGGTCCCCTGAGGATTATGCTTACCTGGTGGAGTGCTTAAAGAACACCATAGCTGCAAAAGGCAAGGTATATGGGGCCTTTGAAGACGACGCTCTCATTGGCTTCTGCTCCATAGAGCATGAGCGCTTCGGCTCTAAGAAGCAATATGTGGAGCTGACATCCCTGCATGTCTCTTACGAAAAGCGTGGAGCCGGAATCGGCAAACGCCTCTTTGAGACTGCCCGCTCCGTGGCCGCCAGCTTTGATGCCAAAAAGATGTATATGTCCACCCATTCCTGTGAGGAAACCCAGGCCTTTTACAAGGCCATGGGCTGCGTGGAGGCAGAGGAGTACCGAAAGGAAGCTGTGGAAAAAGAACCCTGTGACTGTCAGCTGGAGTGTGAAACCGGTGCAGAGAAGCATAATGGAATGACCATGGGCATGGTTTTTGGCATGTGCTTCGGCATGCTCTTTGGTAAGCTGCTGTTTGACAATATGGCCATTGGCATGAGCCTTGGCATGATGCTGGGACTGTTCATGGGGATGAGCTATGACGGCAGCAAAAGTAAGAAGGTGTGAACATTCTGTGGAATTAGCACTCTCCTCTTGATAGTGCTAATAACGAGTATTATATTACATATATAACAAAGATAACAGATAGCAAAAGGAGGAGAAAGCTATCAGATGGAGATGGAGCTTCCGCGAGAAGAACGAACAGGATGAGAATGGCCGCTTTGTGTGCCGGGAGCGTTGCACCGGCCATTGCAAGAGAAGCTTCTATGTGGGAGAAGGCCTAAGACAGGAGGACATCAAAGCCAGCTTTGACAATGGTGTTCTGAAGCTTATGATTCCCAAGAAGGATACACCAGCGGTGGAAGAACAGAAGTATATTGCCATTGAATAGCAGGCTATGGTATAATGTCGACAGACATTATACTGGCCCGGAGCGAAGCGCAGTGGCCATCAGTCGCCCAGGGCGAAGCCATAGCCACTTGAGGCTATGGTATAATGTCGACAGACATTATACTGGCCCGGAGCGAAGCGCAGTGGCCATCAGTCGTAACAGAAAGAGGAGAAACATCAATGAGCAAAATCAGAACAAGATATGCGCCAAGTCCCACCGGCAAGATGCACGTGGGTAACCTGAGAAGCGCATTGTACGAATTTTTAATTGCAAAGCATGACGGCGGAGACTTTATGCTTCGCATTGAGGACACCGACCAGGAGCGCTTTGTGGAGGGAGCTATCGAAATCATATACCGGACCATGGAGAAGACCGGACTCATTCACGATGAAGGCCCGAATAAGGATGGGGGATACGGCCCCTATGTTCAGAGTGAGCGCATGAAGACCGGAATCTATATGAAATATGCCAGAGAGCTGGTGGAAAAGGGCGAGGCCTATTACTGCTTCTGTGACAAGGAGCGTCTGGCAGCGTTGAAGAGCGAGGTGGTGGAGGGCAAGGAAATCACCGTCTACGACAAGCACTGCCTGTCTCTGACCAAAGAGGAGGTGGAGGAAAAGCTTGCCGCAGGCGTACCCTATGTGATTCGCCAAAACAACCCCACAGAAGGGACAACCACCTTCCACGATGAGCTGTACGGAGACATTACTGTGCCCAATTCCGAGTTGGACGACATGATTCTCATCAAGTCTGACGGATACCCCACCTACAATTTTGCCAATGTGGTGGATGACCATACCATGAACATCACCCATGTGGTCCGGGGCAACGAGTATCTCTCTTCCTCCCCCAAATATGTCCGCCTCTATGAGGCCTTTGGCTGGGAGGTGCCCACCTACGTGCATCTGCCCCTGATTACCGATGAGAATCATAAGAAGCTGTCCAAGCGCAGCGGCCACGCCTCCTTTGAGGATTTAATCGAGCAGGGCTTCGTGACGGAGGCAGTGGTGAATTATATTGCACTTTTGGGCTGGAGTCCCGAGGAGAACCGGGAGATTTTCTCCTTGAAGGAACTGACAGAGCAGTTTGACTATCACAGAATCAGCAAATCTCCGGCGGTCTTCGATATTGTAAAATTAAAATGGATGAACGGTGAATATTTGAAAGCCATGGACTTTGATGCCTTCTATGAGATGGCAGAGCCTTATATCAAAGCAGTGGTGCACAAAGACTATGATTTTAAGAAGATTGCGGCACTTATTAAAACAAGAATTGAGATTTTTCCGGACATTGCGGAGCATATTGATTTCTTTGAGCAGGTGCCGAATTACGACATTGCCATGTACGCCCATAAGAAGATGAAGACTACTCCGGAATCCTCTCTGGAGGTCTTAAGGGAGCTTCTGCCCTTGCTGGAAGCCCAGGAGGATTATTCAAACGATGCACTATATCAGCTTCTGACGGATTATGTGGCCAAGAAGGAATGCAAGAACGGTTATGCCATGTGGCCGGTGCGCACTGCAGTATCCGGCAAGCAGATGACACCAGGCGGAGCCACCGAGATTATGGAAATAATCGGCAAGGAAGAATCCATAGCAAGAGTCCAGGCAGCCATAGAAAAGCTGGAGTCAGAGCTTTTATAACAGAGCAGTCAATGATATTTAAGTCAGGAATTAATTATGAGCTTTAATCTCTCTCAGACAGAGGCTATCGGACATGTCAAGGGCCCCATGCTTGTATTGGCGGGGCCCGGGTCCGGTAAGACCCTTGTCATCACAGAACGAACCAGAAATTTAATCGTAAATAAACAAATTCCCCCATCTCAAATCCTGGTCATTACCTTCACAAAAGCTGCCGCAAAAGAAATGCAGGAGCGCTTTTTGCGACGCATGGAAGGAAAAGCATACCCGGTGACCTTCGGAACCTTCCACGCAGTATTCTTCAGCATTTTGAAGCATGCCTACGGCTATAAAGCTGAAAATATCATTCGGGAGGAGCAAAAATTCCAGTTTATGGGGGAAATCCTTCAAAAGCTCCATCTGGAGGTTGAGGACGAAAAAGAATTTATCGGGGGTATTCTGGGTGAAATCGGCCTTGTGAAAAACACAGGAATTCCCCTGGAGCATTATTATCCGGCAGGCTGTGCCCAGGAGGTGTTTCACAGCCTCTATCGCTCCTATGAGAAAAAGATGCGGGAAAAACGCCTCATCGATTTTGACGATATGCTGGTGTACTGCTACGAGCTGCTATCCCAGCGGAAGGACATTTTGCAGGGCTGGCAGTCCCGGTTTCGCTATATTTTAATCGACGAATTTCAGGATATCAACAAATTACAGTTTGACATTATAAAGCTTCTGGCCGCCCCCGAAGACAATCTGTTTGTGGTGGGGGATGACGACCAGTCTATCTACCGTTTTCGGGGAGCTAAGCCGGAAATTATGTTAGGATTTAAAAAAGTATATCCCCAGGCGAAACAAGTTCTTCTGGATACCAATTACCGCTCTCAGGGCCAAATTGTAAAAAGCGCTCTTTGCTTAATCAGCCACAATCAGGAGCGCTTCCCAAAGGATATCAAGGCCAGCCGCCCGGCGGAAGCAGTGGTGGACGTTAGGCCCTTCCCGGACCAGTACACCCAAAACCGCAAAATGATAGAAGAGATTCTTAAGTACAAGGAACAGGGGTATCCTTATCAGGATATGGCAATCCTGTTTCGCACCAACACCCAGCCTCGTCTTTTAATGGAGCAGCTGATGTCCTTAAATATTCCCTTCTGCACCCGGGACAGCATTCCCAACCTCTACGAACACTGGATAGCCAGGGATATCCTCACCTATATCCGCCTGGCCACAGGAAGCCGTGCCCGGGGGGATTTCCTTCAGATTATCAACCGACCCAAACGCTATATTACCCGGGAAAGCCTGGATATTTCCGTGATAGATTTCAAAGCCTGGGCCAATTACTATTACGAAGGGAACCAGCCCTGGGTGGCAGAGCGCATTGAGCAGCTGGAGGCTGATCTTAGGGTGTTGTCAAGAATTTCTCCTTTTGCCGCCGTCAATTACATCCGTTCTGGCGTGGGCTACGAGAATTACTTAACAGAGTACGCCAGGTACCGCCACATCAAGGAGGAAGACCTTATAGAAGTACTGGACGAGCTTCAGGACGGAGCAAAACCTCACAAAACCTATGACGCCTGGCTTGCCCATATCGCCGACTACACCCGGGAGCTGAAAGCCTTAAGGGAACAGCGGGCCCAGAGAGTGGAAGGCATATCCTTGTCCACACTCCACAGCTCCAAGGGCTTGGAATATCCTGTTGTTTTCCTGGCGGACGTCAACGAAGGCCTTATGCCCTACAAAAAAGCCCTACTTCCGGCTGAGCTGGAAGAAGAGCGCCGCATGTTCTATGTGGGTATCACTCGTGCCAAAGACAGGCTGCATATATTTTATTCCAAAAAGATAAACGGCAAGGAAGTGGAACCCTCCCGCTTTATCGGGGAGATGGAAAGCCACCGGACATAGTAAAGGCCGGAAAAGCCCGTAACTTCGGCGCTTTCCCGGCCTTCGCAGCCTTTGGGGAGCCTTGCTCTATAGTGACCTAGTCCATCTCTTCAAACTCTGCCTCATCCAGCAGCTCATCAAAGCGGTCCGACACGGCCTCGTACTCCTCATCGTTCTCGATGTTTTCCAGGGAAGGATTCCCCTCTGCATCCTCAAAGTACCGATAAATAAACACTTTCCCGTCCTCATTGGGTTCGTCATTCTCATCCACAGGAAGCAGTGCAATATAGTTCTGTTCCCTCACATCAAAGATGGTGAGAATTTCGCACTCCACTGTAGAGCCATCGTCCATATTGAGGGTTACCCTTACATCTGCCATATCGTCCTCTGCATCCGGATTTGCCGGATTGTCCAATTTTTCCTTGCTCATAAAATCACCTCACCCTCCTAGTATAAAAATTCTCCCCACAAAAGTCAAGCAGTCAAAAAACTTTCCCGCCCCGCCAATCTTCCCTGTACAGAAATCGGAAGAATATGGTATAATATCGACAGATATTATACTTTGCCCGTTAAAGAGGAGGCCTACCATGAACTGCGAAATCACAGACGGCAACTATCACATGTCAGGAGTTGGCTATAACGGTAATATTACCACCTTTACCATAGAGAATAAGGAACAAAAGGACTGTGCCATACTGCTTCACAGCATGGAGGGAGGAGGGCCGCAGCGCATTCCGCTGGTGCAAAAGGAGACAGGAAGCTGCCTGTATTCCGTGGGCGTTAAGAACCTCCCGCTGGATAAGTACACCTACACCTTTGAAATCGGAAAGGTCCCAAGGCTGGACCCGTACGCAAAGCGCATCCACGGACGGGAGCAGTGGGGAAAGCGGGATGGGAAGCAGGCAAAGATCACCTGCGGTTTTCAGAAAAAATCCTCCTTTCCCTGGAGGAGTGACAGGCTTCCCCACATTCCCAAAGAAGATATGGTTATGTATAAGCTTCACGTCCGGGGATTTTCCATGCTTCAGAAGCTGAAAGAGGAGGAGAAGGGAACCTTCCGGGGCATTGAGCGCAGGCTTTCTTACCTGAAGGAGCTGGGCATAACCACACTGGAGCTGATGCCTGTATATGAATTTGAGGAGCTGTTTGCACAGGATGTGTTTCAGCGGGAAACCTTTCCTGGGGACAAGGTGAATTACTGGGGCTACACCAGGGGAAATTATTTTGCCCTGAAATCCTCCTACCTGGGCCGGGGACAGGGGCCGGAGGCCTTCAAACGGCTGGTGCAGAAGCTGCACAAACGAAATATGGAATGCATCCTGGAATTCTACTTTGACGATGAATTAAGTCCCTGGTACATTGCGGATGTCCTGCGGTATTGGGCGGAGGAATACCATGTGGACGGCTTCCATCTTCTGGTACGCAAGGACGTGGCTGCTCTGGTGTCTCAGAATCCCTGGTTAAGCGGCAGGAAGCTGTTCTTCGACTGGTTCTCAGAGGAGGATTGCAGGAAGGACAGAAGGGCACTGGAATTATTTTCCTGCAATGATGCCTTTCTCTATAGCGTGCGCAAGGTGATGAACCACCCGGAGGGGGATATTCGGGAGTTTGCAGACCATATGCGCCGCCAGCAGAGCCAACAGGGCTTTGTAAATTATGTGGCTTCCAACAACGGCTTTACCCTGTACGACACCTTTACCTACACCCAGCGGAGGAACCAGGCCAACGGGGAGGATAACCGGGACGGACTTGCCTGTAATTACAGCAGTAACTGCGGGGAAGAAGGTCCCACCAGGAATAAGCGGAGAAATCGCCTCAGAGAGCGCCAGATTAAAAATGCCCTGTGCGCGCTGATGTTTGCCCAGGGTGTACCCCTCATATGGATGGGGGATGAGAGTGGGAACAGTCAGGAGGGCAATAACAATGCCTATTGCCAGGATAATGGGGTGGGCTGGAAGAGCTGGGAGAACACCAAGGCGGGCAGGGAGCTTGTGGCCTTTTTCAAGGCTCTGGCCCAGCTTCGGAGGAAATACCCGGTTCTTAGAAGCCCCAAGCCCATGCAGCTCTCCGATTACCGGGGATGTGGCTGCCCGGACCTATCTTACCACGGTGTCAGCGGGTGGCAGCTAAACGGCTGCGGTGACAGAACCATTGGCATGATGTATGCCTGCGGATACGGAGCCGGGAAGGAAAATCCGGGGGAGGATTATCTCTATATCGGATACAATTTTTCAGAGACGGACAAGACGCTGGCTCTGCCGGATTTGCCCAGAGGGTACCGCTGGTATACCGTGTTAAATACCGGTGCAGAGGATGTGTTTGAGGAATGCCTCATGGAGGGGCGGACCTTTGTGGCAAGAGACCGGTCCGTGTGTATGCTGGTGGGCAGACAGGGGGAGGCATCATGCAGGTAACCCAAAGAAGGTTTGGCTTAAGCGGCTTTGGACTAAAATGGATAGCCATGATTTCCATGCTTATAGACCATGTGGGCATGGCTCTCTATCCCCAGTATTTGTTCCTTCGCATCATCGGGCGGCTGGCCTTTCCCATCTATTGCTTCCTGCTGGTGGAGGGGGCGGTGCACACCTCCCACAAAAAGCAGTATCTGGGGCGCCTGTTTCTCTTTGCCCTGCTGTCGGAGATTCCCTTTAATTTGCTGGTGTCAGGACGGCTGTTTTATTCAGGGTCCCAGAACGTGTTTTTTACACTGCTTTTGGGGCTTTTGGCGGTTTTTGCCCTGGAGCGGTGGAGGGCTTCGGGATACGGTACAGTGCTAAGCCTGCTTCTGGTTCTTGTGGCCTGGTTTGCCCGGACAGATTACGGCGGCGGAGGGGTGGTTATCATCCTTCTGCTTTACTTGTTCCGCCAGCAGAAGCTTCTAAGGACCGTCTCCTTCGGGGTGGCCACCGTACTTCTGTACGGAGGACTTCAGAACTATGCCATACTTTCCATGGGACCGGTGTTGTGCTACAATGGGAAGCGGGGGCCCAGGGTAAAATATTTCTTCTATGTGTTCTATCCGGCCCATTTGCTGGCTTTGTATTGGCTGAAAAATTTTATATGATGGGGAGCCTTTTGATATGAAAGCATGGAAACATTTTTGCACGATTACAAAGCACAAGCTGTTGGTGATGAAGCACTGCTTCCGGGCAGGGCTGTACCGGCAGGCATTTTTACACGATTTGTCCAAATACGGCTACACGGAATTTCATCTTGGCTGCAAATATTATCTGGGGACGGAGAGCCCCCATAACGGGGAGCGGCGCGCATACGGCTATTCTTTGGCCTGGCTCCATCACAAGGGGCGAAACAAGCACCACCTGGAATACTGGCTGGACTACAGCCCCAACAGGGGAGAGGGGGTTGTGGGTATGAAGATGCCAAAAAAATACGTGGTGGAAATGTTTTTGGACCGGGTCTGTGCCTCCAAAAACTATGAGAAGGAGAAATACACCGACGCCAGTGCCTGGACCTACTATGAGAAAAACAGAGGGGGCACCATGCTTCATCCCGACACCTGTGCCCTGCTGGAGCGGCTGCTCCTTATGCTGAAGGATGAGGGCGAGGCGGCCACATTTTCCTTTATCAGACGGCAGGTAATGAAAATTGACTTTCCCTATTAAGAATGGTACAATGCTGTTTATTCAAGGAATTTGTGAGAGATTTCCACAGACACAGATTCAGACCAAGAAAGAAGAGGAACGCCAATGATTGACGGAAAAAAAGTACTGTTTAGTGGCATGCAGGCCACCGGAACACTGACCCTGGGAAATTTTGCGGGAGCCCTTAGGAATTGGGTGGCCTTAAGTGACGAATATGAATGCTTTTACTGCGTGGTGGATTTGCATTCCATCACGGTGCGTCAGGAGCCGGCGGAGCTTAGAAAGCGCGCCAGAAACCTTCTGATGCTATATATTGCAGCCGGACTTGACCCTGCAAAGAATTGCATATACTATCAGTCCCATGTGTCCGGCCATGCGGAACTGTCCTGGATACTCAACTGCTTTACCTACATGGGGGAGTTAAACCGCATGACCCAGTTTAAGGACAAATCCAGAAAGCATGCGGACAATATCAATGCGGGCCTCTTTACCTACCCGGTGCTGATGGCCTCCGACATTTTACTGTTCCAGTCGGATGTGGTTCCGGTGGGTATCGACCAGATGCAGCACCTGGAGATTACCAGGGATATCGCCCAGAGATTCAACGCCATATACGGGGATGTGTTTACCATACCGGAGGCGTATGTGGGCAAGACAGGGGCCAAGATTATGAGCCTTCAGGACCCGGAGAAGAAGATGAGTAAGTCCGATGAGAACCCCAACGCCAGCGTCTATCTCATGGATGATGCCGACACCATTATACGGAAGTTCAAACGGGCGGTCACCGACTCCGAGGCCAGAATCTGTTATAGCGACACGCAGCCAGGCATTAAGAACCTCATTGAGATTTACTGTACCCTGTCCGGAAAGAGCCCCGAGGAGGCGGTAAGGGAATTTGAGGGCAGAGGCTACGGCGATTTGAAGCTGGCCGTGGGTGAGACAGTGGTGGATGCCTTAAAGCCGGTGCAGGAGGAATTTGCGCGACTGTCCAAGGATAAGGCCTACATTGACGGCATCATCAGGGAAAATGCCGACAAAGCCAACTACTACGCCACAAAAACATTGCGAAGGGTTCAGAAAAAAGTAGGATTCCCGGAGCGAATCCGATAAAAATCCAGTGGGAAAGGCACTTCAAAGACTGATTTTACATAGAATGTAATAAATCAGCTTAGAGGTGCTTTTTTGAAAACTTTTTTACCTCCCTTAAGCCCCAAAGAAGAAAAGCAGTATCTGGAAAAGATGAAACAGGGCGATCTCGAAGCACGCTATATTCTGATTGAACGTAACCTGCGGCTGGTGGCTCACGTCTGCAAAAAGTACCAGAACGGAGAGGAGGATATGGAGGATTTTATATCCATTGGAACCATTGGCCTCATCAAAGCCATCTCCACCTTTGACCACGAGAAGGGAAACCGTCTGGCAACCTATGCGGCCCGGTGCATTGACAACGAGCTTCTCATGTATCTTCGGACCAGAAAGAAGACAGCCCGGGAAATCTCCCTCTACGAGCCCATTGGCACCGACAAGGAGGGCAATCAGATTCACCTTCTGGACATTGTGGAGAGCAGCGAGAAGGATGTGCTGGACACCATTGAGCTTTCCGGAAATATGAAGCGTCTGTACCAGTATATCCCTCTGGTGCTCACCGGGCGTGAGCGGGAAATTATTATGCTGCGCTATGGACTTTACAATCACAAACCGGTGACACAGCGGGAAATTGCCGATAAAATCGGTATTTCCCGTTCTTATGTCAGCAGGATTGAAAAACGAGCCCTGGAAAAGCTGAAACGGGAATTTGAAAAATAACCGTAACCTCCTCCCACATAAGCAATCTTAGCACGCAGTGCGGGACTGGAGTGCGTAAGCACGACGATTGCGCATGTGGAGAGGAGGGCGGGTGTGAACAGTAACAAATAAACTGAAAAAGGGTTGAAATTTGCGTACCTTCTCTTGTCAAGAGAGGGTACCGTATGCTAAAATAACATTATCTGTTTTATCCTTCATATTCCCCAAAAAGTACGACAAAGAACAGGAAAAATATTGTACAGTGTAATTACAACGGCGGCAGTTCACGGAATTGCCGGAATGATTGTGAAGGTGGAGACCGACGCCGCCAACGGAATGCCGGAATTTGAGATGGTGGGTATTCTCTCGTCGGAGGTAAGAGAAGCCAAAGCCCGGATTCGGGCGGCCATACGAAACACCGGGTTTTTGCTGCCGCCCAGGAAGGTGACGGTGAATCTGGGGCCGGCGGATATTCGAAAGAGCGGAACGGGG
>CAPNGW010000052.1:389-10745 GCA_948665105.1 uncultured Lachnospiraceae bacterium | reverse complement strand
CCTGTGGCCCCACCGGCTCCGTGGGGAGGGCCACTATGTGGCGGTTCTTAAGAAAGAGGGGGCGCCGCCAAAGGAAAGGTGCCTTCCTCTGGAAAAAGGCCTGAACCAGAAAGCCTTAAAGGAATATCAGGACTTTTGCAAGGACAATTTCATTACGCCTCCTTCGGGCCTTCTGGTGAGGTTTGGCGACCAGCTTTATCTGGCTCCCCGGGAGACGCCATCTCTTGACAAGCTTCGGGTTCTGCGCCCGGGCCTTCATTTTGGTACCATCAAAAAGAACCGTCTGGAACCGTCCCACGCTCTGGCACTGGTTCTCACGCCGGTGGATGTGAAACGCGTCCATCATCTTAAGGCAAATTCCACGAAAATCATAGACTATTTAAAAGGACAGACCATACCCGCAGAGGGTGAGAAGGGCTGGCATCTCATTGCTGTGGACGGCTACAGCATCGGCTGGGGGAAGCTAAGCGGCAATGTGATGAAAAATCATTATCCCAAGGGCTTGCGGAGACTGTAAGCGGAAGCCTTATAGGAGCTGTTTGTTTCAAAATGTGAAACAAAGTATCATGTATGTCGCGAAATATTGAAGTTTTATTTCATAGATTGTATAATAACTACAGATTTGACATATAAAAACTTTATTTTTAAGGGAATATGTCAAAGGTAGATGCCAAAGCTTCCATAAATGTTCGTGATTATGCATTCTGAAAGGTGAGGTTTATGGAAAGTGTAATTGTAAGACTCCGGGAATATCAGGCATCAGCCAGTGACACGGAAAAAGGAGTGATTCGGTTTATCCTTGCCAACTCGGCGGAGGCAGCCAGGGTCAATATACATGAACTGGCCCGGCAAACCTTTGTATCCGCCGCCACCGTTACCCGGCTGTGCAGAAAAATAGGATTTCAGAATTATAAGGATTATCAACGGCAGCTGGCCTGTGAACTGGTTCTAAAGAAGGAGGCCAGGATGGACAGCGATTTTGAGATAACCAAGGATGACAGTCTGGATGTGCTGGTGAACAAAACCTTTTCCAGAAGCATCGCATCCCTGGACGACACCAGAAACCTGTTAAATCTGGAGGTATTACAGAAATGCACGGATTTGTTCATACAGGCGGAGAGCATTACCTTTCTGGGAGTAGGCGCCTCTCTTCTGGTGGCCAAGGACGCCTATCTGAAATTTATGAGAATCAAGAAGCGGTGCCAGGTCTATGAGGACCAGGATACCCAGATGGTGATAGCCAGGAATATGAACCCGGCGGAGCTTGGCGTTGTGATTAGCTATTCCGGCAAGACAAAAGCAGTTGTAGAGTTTGCCAATATTCTCAAGGAGAATTCCGTTCCCATCATTGCAATTACCGGTTTTGCGGAATCTCCCCTTACAAGAATTGCGGACTATAATCTCTATGTCAGTGCCACGGAATACCATTTTAAATCCGGCAAGCTGGCATCCAGAATCTCACAGCTTTCTATTATTGATGTTCTGTATCTGTCTTATATACAGAAGACCCGTGAGAAAAGTACGGATGCTTTGCAAAATACATACCTGATAAAAACCGGGAGGGAAGAATGAGTCAAATAGATTTAAACGGATTGTCCACAGAGAAAAGAAATCCAGAAACCATGAATCTGGACGAAATGGAGATAGAAGATATCCTTGCTGTGATGAACCGGGAGGATGAAAAAGTTGTGAGGATTGTGGGAGGCGTCCTTCCCAAGGTGGCAGAAATCATTGGGTTTACCACGGAAAGCTTAAAACGGAACGGAAGGATTATATACATAGGGGCAGGAACCAGCGGAAGGCTGGGAGTTCTGGACGCTGCAGAATGCCCGCCAACCTTCGGTGTTTCCAGTGAAGTGGTGGTGGGAGTGATTGCCGGCGGTGAGAGGGCCTTCTTAAAGGCAGTGGAAGGGGCGGAAGACAATGAAGCCCTGGGGGCAGAAGACTTAAAAGAGCTGGGCGTAGATGAGAGATACGGTAATCGGTCTTACCGCCAGCGGGAGAACGCCTTATGTAATCGGAGCGTTAAAGTACGCTGCCGCGAAAGGATGCAGAACGGCCTCCATTTCCTGTAATACGGGGTCGTAGGTTTCCCGATACGCGGAAGTAGCGGTGGAGGTGGAGACGGGACCGGAGGTTCTGTCGGGCTCCACAAGGCTGAAGGCCGGCACTGCCGAAAAGATGATTCTGAACATGATTTCCACAGTCAGTATGGTGGAGACAGGCAAAGTATATAAAAATCTCATGGTGGATGTAAGGCAGAGCAATGCCAAATTAATCGTACGGACAGAGAATATTGTGATGCAGGCGGTAGGCTGTGACCGGGAGAGCGCAAAAAGAGCGCTGAAGGAAGCAGGAGGAGAGGCAAAGCTGGCTATACTAATGTTATTGCTTCAGACGGAAGTGGAGGAAACAAGGCAGATACTTAAAAATGCCGGAGGCAAAATTAAAAACGCACTGACAGCCAATCGTTGAAGAGGTACATGATATAGCACAAAACCAGAGAGTTTTGTTTGTTATATAATAAAAAAATTAGGAGGAAACATAAGGATGAGAAAGAAATTAATTGCAGTACTCATGGGACTCACTATGCTTGCGGGACTTCTGGCAGGATGCGGAGACGCAGAAGGCAAAGATACGCCGGACACCCAGGGTGAAACAGAGAATGACAAAGACGTGGAGACACCACCGGCAGACGATACCGGCAAGGAGGAAGCGCCGGCAGCGGGTGGAGAAATCACTGTATGGATTCCGCCATATGCATCATCGGATGCAGAGGTCAACGACCAGGAGTTTTGGGATGCACAGTTTGACGCCTTCGAGGAGGCCAATAACTGTACCGTAAAGGTGGAGATTATTCCCTGGGACGGATACAGCCAGAAGATAACCACCGGAGTAACCTCTAACGACGGCCCGGATATCATATATATCGATACTCCCTACGATTTGGTGATGGCAGGCGCATTCGAACCCCTGGACTCCTACTTCACAGAAGAAGAGACCAGCCAGTATATCTACTGGGATTTGGGCAAGATTGGAGGAAGCCAGTATGTGGCTCCCATGCTGGTGGGAAATGCCAGTGTGCTTTACTGCAACATGGATGTTCTCACAGAGGCCGGCGTGGAGGCAGTACCCCAGACCTGGGACGAGTTTATGGCTGCCTGTAAGAAGATTAAAGAAAATACAGATGTTCAGCCCTTCCTTCAGAGCTGGGGCGGTAGTTCCATCATGGGTGTTCTTATGACAAGCTTCCTGCCCTATTACTGGCAGGCAGGCGGAGAATTCCTGAATGCAGAAGGAAAACCGGACATTAACAACGAATATGGGTTACAGACCCTGGAATTCTTAAAGAGCTTTTTGGATGAGGGAATTTTTGATGAGACCATCACCGCGGAGGATGATATCAAAACCAAATTCCGGGCAGGTGAACTGGCCATGTATGTAGGTGACACAGGAAGTGTAAAGAAACACATAGAGGAAGGCATTAACTGGGATTTCACACCGGCGCTGACCGGCCCCACCGGCGTTCAGGCAACCTGGATTGCAGCGGACTCTCTGGCCATTGCCTCCAACAGCAAAAACAAAGAGCTGGCTGTAGAAGCCATGAAGTATATGCTGAGTGCGCCTGTTATGGATGCATTCCATGAGCAGATGTATGCGATGTGTCCTATCACGACGGATGCGGCGTACTATGACAATGAGAAATTCCAGACTATGTATACCGAGCAGGCAGAGATTTTCCACAACTGGCCGCAGTTTGAAAATGCTGATTCCTTCTATGACATCTTGTTTAAGAACATTCAGTCCATGTACATGGGAGATATGACTCCCCAGGAGGTTCTTGACGATACCATGTCACAGTATGGAGACCAGGTATTTTAAAGTAGTAAGACAGTGATAAGGGGTGGCTTTCGCCAGGGCAGAGGATGAATGCCCCAACGATGGCCGCCCCTGTATTGCAGGGAAAGGAGCGTATTTGAAACTATGGCAGCAGCGAAAAAAACTTCCAGGAGGACGAAGCGGCAGGCATTCTACGGCATGATTTACATTCTTCCGGCTTTTCTTGTAATCATGACATTCTGTGTATTGGCAATTTTTATGACCATTTATTTTAGCTTCACTGATTACAATATGATTTCGCCGCCCAAATTTGCAGGGCTTAAAAATTATTTTGTGGCTTTCAATAACAAGACCTTTTATGCGGCGTTAATCAATACTGTCAAATATGTAATCGTGACGGTTCCGGCCCAGGTGCTGCTGTCCTTGGGCATTGCAGCGTTTATCGCAGAAAAGCTTCGGAATAAATATGGGGGATTTTTGCGAAGCGCCATGTTTATTCCCCAGATTGTGTCCGCCGTTGCCGCGGCGTCGGTGTGGAAGCTGATTTTCAGGACCGACGGGATTCTCAACTCTATCATGGGTACCTTTGGCTCCAAGGGCCTAAATTGGCTGGGAGATAAGCAGCTGGCCTTTCTGTGCGTTTCCATTGTGCTCATATGGAAGAGCGTGGGATATTTTCTGGTTATCTATTATGCAGGTATCATGGGAGTATCCAAGGAGCTCTATGAGGCGGCCATCGTGGACGGAGCCACTTCCATGAAGCGGTTCTGGTACATCACAATCCCCAGCGTAAAGCCCATTACTTATATGGTAATCACCTTCAGCGTTATCGGGTCTTTCCAGACCTTCGACGTAGTGTATCAGATGACGGCAGGAGGGCCGGGAACTTCCACCATGACATTGGCCTATCTGATTTATCAGTACGCCTTTTCCAACCACAAGATGGGCTTTGCCAGCGCTCTTGCGGTGATTCTATTGGTATTTGCGTTGTTGATTCATCTGGTGCAGGATGTATTCTTTAAAGAAAAGAAGGAGGCCCGGTAACCATGAAAACTCAGAATAAATTCAAGATTAGTGTCACCTTGGGGACCGTGCTTGTGACATTTTTTACGGTACTGTGTATTATCCCCCTGATTTATATGCTTTTGCTGTCTCTGACCCAGTCGGACTCTCCTTTTTTTCGCCTTAAGGATATTGCCTTTGATTTTTTGAACTATAGGAATGTTCTGTTTCGAAACGAGTACGGCAGGGCTGTGATTAACAGCGTGATTGTGGTGGTTTTCTCCTGCATATGGACCGTTCTTGTGTGTTCCATGGCCGGGTATGGATTTGAGAAAAAACCGGTGCCGGGCAAGGAAATTATATATAAGATTTTTATTGCCACCATGATGATTCCCGGGCAGGTTACAATCATCCCGCTGTTTATCATTATGCGGCAGCTGAACTGGCTCAACTCCTATCAGGCGCTGATTATTCCCATGGCAGGAGCCTTCGGGGTTATGATGATGCGATCCTTTATGAAGAGTGTACCGGATGTGCTCATAGAAGCGGCCCAGATTGACGGGTGTTCAGAGCTTTATATTTTTACGAGAATTGTAATGCCGCTGGTGAAACCGGCTACTGTGTCATTGACCATTTTCACATTTGTCTCTACGTGGAACGCTTTCCTATGGCCTCTGGTCAGCACCACCAAAAGCTCCATGTATACGTTGATTGTGGCCATGTCCCTGTTGGATACCAAGCTGGAGACGAATTACGGACTGATTATGGCGGGGGCGTCCATCACCTTTATCGTTCCCTTCGTCTTATATTGTATCCTGCAAAAGCAGTTTGTGGAAGGTATCGCTTTGGGCGGAGTGAAGGGGTGATTGGATGAGCCTTTGGAAAATAAGAGACAAAAAGGAACGGCTGGTAATCGGCCTTATGAGTGGAACCTCCGTGGACGGTGTGGATGCTGCTCTCGTGCATATCAAGGGAGGAGGAGAACAGACAGAGGCGAAGCTTGTCTCCTATGTGAATGTGCCCTTTCCCAGGGAGGTGCGTCAGCGCATTCTGGACCTTGCGGAGGGAGACTTTGGCGGCACCGGTGAAATATGCCGCATGAATGCCCTTTTGGGCTATCTGTATCTGGATGCATGCAATGCGGTATGCCGTAAGGCAGGAATTTCGGAAGAAGAGGTGGACCTGGTGGGCTGTCACGGACAGACGGTATACCATCAGCCTAAGAAAGAGGAGTACCTCTCCCACACCATCGCATCCACCTTGCAAATCGGGGATCCCTCCATTATCTGTGAGAAGCTGGGAGTGGTGGCGGTTTCTGATTTCCGGGTGCGGGATATTGCGGCAGGAGGACAGGGCGCGCCCCTTGTGCCTTATACGGAATACCTCTTATATACGGATAAAGACAGGGATGTGGCCCTGCAGAATATCGGAGGAATCGGAAATATCACCTTCCTGCCTAAGGGAGGATGGATGGGAAGCCTTATGGCATTTGACACAGGACCGGGAAATGTGCTGATTGACCGGGCCGTGTGGGAATACTCCAAAGGGGAGTTCACCTTTGACGAGGGAGGGCGCATTGGGGCCTCCCACCCAATCGATGAGCGGCTTTTAGACTGGCTGATGGAGGAAGAATACCTGAAAACCAGGCCCCCCAAGACCACAGGACGAGAGCGGTATAACCAGGGGTTCATGGTGGAGATTTATAAAAGGTCCCGGGAATGGGGCATAGGGCTTGGACAGATTGTATCCACACTGACCCGGTATACAGCAGAGACCATTGCACTGTCGGTAAGAGAATTCCTGCCCCGCATTCCCGGGCGGCTGATTGTGGGCGGCGGTGGAAGCTACAACGAGACGTTGATTTCCCATATACAACAGCTGCTTCCCGAGGTGCAGGTTATGACCAATGAAGAGCTGGGATTGAACAGTGATGCCAAGGAGGCGGTTGCCTTTGCCATTCTGGCCAACGAAGCTGTCAATGGAATCTGTAACAATGTTCCCTCTGCCACCGGTGCAGCTCATCCGGTGGTGATGGGGAAAATCAGCCAGTAGGAACTATGAGGAAAGGACGAGGGTGAGATAAATGGAGAAGCACCAAAGCAGGATATCACTGCCGGCCATAGAAGATATGACTCTGGAGGAGAAAATCGGCCAGCTGCTGGTGACGGGTTTTCCAGAAGAGCAGATGGACGATTCCTTTATAAACCTGGTAAAACAGGAGAAAATTGGGAATGTGATTTTATTTCAGGAGAACATTAAAAGCCGCGAACAGCTTGCGCTCTTATGCCGGGACATGAGAGAGCGAATTATGGAGGAGACGGGAATCCCGCCCTTTATCACCATCGACGAGGAGGGCGGGATTGTGTCCCGCATCACGGAGGACATGGGAAGGATGCCCTCAGCCATGGCAATGGCTGCTCTGGGCCGGGAGAAGGTTTATGAGGCGGCAAAATGTAGCGGCGAAATGCTAAAGGCCCTGGGAATTAATTTTAATCTGGCTCCGGTTTTGGATGTCAACAG
Source organism: uncultured Lachnospiraceae bacterium (assembly GCA_948665105.1). Classification (GTDB taxonomy): domain Bacteria; phylum Bacillota; class Clostridia; order Lachnospirales; family Lachnospiraceae; genus 14-2. The sequence goes on along the minus strand of CAPNGW010000052.1, from coordinate 3,383 downwards.
CAATGTCTGCAATCCGGTTATCGGAATCAGAAGCTATGGGCAGGATGGGAAGGAGGCCTGGGATATGGCTTCTGCAGCCATGGAGGGCTATATGGATGCCGGCATTATGTGCTCCGGCAAGCATTTCCCAGGTCATGGAGATACGGATACGGATTCCCACCTGGCCCTTCCAGTCATCAGAAAAACCAGAGATGAGATGGAGGAAACGGAGCTCTATCCCTTCCGAAGGGCGGTGGAGGCTGGGATTCCAGCCATCACCATCGCTCATATTGTTTTTGAGAAGGAGGATTCCCTTCCGGCCACCATGTCAAAGAAAATTGTCACAGGGGTTCTCAAGGAGGAGCTGGGCTTTGAGGGACTGGTGATTTCTGACTGCATGGAGATGAACGCCATCAGCAAGACCTACGGCATTCCCGAGGGATGCGTACAGGCTTTAAATGCAGGCATAGACCTGATTTTTATTTCCCACATTCATGAGGAAGTAAAAAATACCGTACAGGCCTTGAAACGGGAGGTTCTCTCGGGCCGGATTTCCATGGAGAGGCTGAATCAGGCGGTTTCCAAAATTCTGTATTACAAGGAGCGCTATGGGATTCTTCCTGCCCAGGGAGAGGAGGACGTGTTTGAGAAAGCAGTGACTGTATCCGAGGATTTCTACCGTCAGGTGGTAGAAATGGGAACGGCGGGCAATCCAGGACCCTTCCCGCTGGGAGAAAGACCTTGCTTTATCAGCCCGTCCCAATCCAGAGTATCCTTAGTCTCCAATGCGGCAAAGCATAAGAGTTTCGCCCAGGAAATGAGGGAACGGTTTGGGGGCACAGCGGTGGAGATTGCTCTTTCCCCCCAGGAAAAAGAGATTCAGGACGTGCTGGCTGTGGCCGGTGGAGCATCCTCCATTGTATTTGGAAGTCTCAACGGGGGCATCTACAAAGGGCAGGAGGAGCTGTTAAAAAGGCTGATGGAGCTTTCGATTCCCATGGCCTTAGCCACACTTCGGAATCCTTTTGAGCTTCAGGGCCTTCCGGAGCGCATTTTCCGGCTTCCTCTCTATGAATATACGGAAAGGGCGGCCAGAACCGCAGCAGGCTATTTGACACCATGAGAAGCAGATATAATCAAATCGATGAATTCATCCGGGGGTACGGAGAGCAGAATTATTTTACCCAGGCGGTGTACGCCCTCTTTGACAGAGATGGAATCATCCACTTGGGGACATATGGAGGGGCCGGGGAGGAGGCACAGTTTGACCTGGCCTCTTTGACGAAGCTGTTTACCACCACCTTGATTTTAAAGCTGGTGGAGGAGGAAAGGCTTAGCCTTATGGACTGCCTGAACAAGCATCTTATAATTCCTGCCTCCTGTCCAAAGCTTATGGAATGCTTTCGGCAAATCACGGTCTTTGAGCTTTTGACCCACACCAGCGGCCTTCTGGCCTGGTATCCCTTCTATTCCAGGGAAACCGGATTTTATGAGAGCCTGGAGGATATCCTGTCACTGCCTCTTAAGAAGGGAAGTGTTGTCTACAGCGATATCAACTATATACTATTGGGAAAGCTGGCGGAGGAGATTTTGCATTTACCTTTGGAGCAGGCCATGGAGGAGAAGGTCAGAGGGCCTCTTGGAATAGAGAAGCTGTGCTACTGTCCACCGGGGCCCAATGAGCTTAAGAGGGCGGTGATATCTTCTTATGACAACTGCATCGAGGAAGAAATGTGCAGGGAGCGGGGCATTACCTTTTTGGGCTTTCGAAAGCATGGACAGCCCATATGCGGGGAGGCAAACGACGGGAACTGCTGGTATTATATGAAGGGCATCAGCGGTCATGCAGGCCTGTTTTCAGACATTCAGGGCGTGTGCACCCTGGGCAGATTTTACCTGAATGCCGGGGATGGCATCTTTGCCGATGCCCAGAAGGAAGGAGCTTTGGGACGGGGAGTTGGCTTTGAGCTTGGGGAGCTCTACCCGGAAGGCTGTGGACATACAGGATTTACGGGGACAAGTCTCTACATTTCCAGACAATACGGAATCGGCGGAGCGCTTCTTACCAACCGTCTCACCGGTCAGGTAGGGGGCAGGGCCCCGGACCTTAAGGAGCTGAGAAAGGAATATCACCGGATGGTGAGAGGATTGCGATGATAAGAGAAGGAAGACAGACGGACATCCCGGCTATGGCAGGGATTTATCTGGAGGATTTGAAGGATACCTACAAAGACCTGCTTCCGGCCTCCTATTTGGAGGACCTTTCCATGGAGGAGGCCCGAAAAACCTGGGAGCGCTTTCTGGCCCAGGAGGGCAGCCACTGCCTGGTGTGGGAGGAAGAGGAGACGGTGATGGGCTTTGCAGGAATCAAGGGGGACGAAAAAAGAGAGAAGGGAGCCGTCCTGTCCTCCCTCTATGTGGGAAGGCAGTTTCAGGGAAAGCGCATTGGCAGCTCTCTGATTGAGCAGGTGTTAAAACAGGCCGAAGAGCAGGGAAATGAGACGGTGGAGGTCTGTGTGGTTATGAAGAATGACCGGGCCAGAGGGCTGTATGAGCACCTGGGAGCCGTGTATGAGAAGGCTGCAGTGTATCACTTTGGTGAATATCCACTGGACTGTGGAATTTATCTATGGCGGCTTAAGAATGCGGCGAAGGAGGAAGAAAGTAGTTGAAAATTACAGGATTTTTGATTAGCAGAAAAAACAGTCCCCTTACAAGGCCCCTGGTGATTTCTCTGGGAGCCATCACCCACTCCACCAGCGTGGTCCTTGAAATACAAACGGATGAGGGGATTACAGGAATCGGGGAGGGAGCGGCCGCCACCTTCGTGACCGGCGAGACCATGGACGGTGCGGAGGCGGTACTCAAAAGCTTTGAGAAGGCCCTGATTGGAACTGACCCCGGGGATATTGAGAAGGTGCATAGGATTATGGAGCGGACCAGCGCCCACGCCCCCGTGGCCAAAGCCGCAGTGGATATCGCCTGTTACGATATTCTGGGGAAAAAGGCAGGTAT
>CAPNGW010000052.1:0-356 GCA_948665105.1 uncultured Lachnospiraceae bacterium | reverse complement strand
CCCGTTTATAAGCTTTTGGGCGGCAATGAGAATACGCTGGAGACGGATATGACCATCGGGATTCAGACGCCGGAGGTCATGGCGGAGCTGGCAGCAGAGCATGTAAAGGCCGGCTTTAAGGTTCTAAAGACCAAGGTGGGAACCGGAAGGGATGAGGACATTGCGCGTATCCGCAGCATTCGAAAGGCGGCGGGAGACCATGTGAAGCTTCGCCTTGATGCCAACCAGGCCTGGACACCCAAGGAAGCCCTTGATATGATTGAACGCTTGAACGAGTACGACATTGAGTTGGTGGAACAGCCGGTGCCTTACTTTGACATTGACGGCCTGGCTTATGTGAGTCAACACAGCCGGGT
>CAPNGW010000051.1 GCA_948665105.1 uncultured Lachnospiraceae bacterium | reverse complement strand
TGGCGCCTCTCTGGGAGCTGCCGGCCACACAGTTTGCGGCAGCCGGAGTGGAGCGGGTTTGTGCCTTTGTGCTTCAGATTGCCCTGTCTTATCTGGTGTATACGGCGGTCAGATATGGGAAGAAACAGTTTTACCTGCTGGCAATCCTGTTGCACGCGGCTGTGAATGCCATTACTGTGCTGCTGGTTCAGGTGCTGCCTGTTTTGGTGGTGGAAGCGGTACTGATTGTGATGGTTGCGTTGGTGGCCGCCTTTGCCAGGAAGCTGTACCGGGAGGAACAGGGGGATTTTTCAAAATTAGAGAATACACCTTGACAAATACTTCCAACTATGATTAAATATCAATAGTCCAAAATCAAAAATAAAAGAAAGCGAGGTAAAAAAGATGATGAATTTGACGACTAATGGAACATTACATGCAAATATTATTTTTATTACCTCGATGGATGAAACGAAGATTTGATGCAGCAGCAAAGAGGCAGTGGGAGATGGCAGAGTGCTGCCCCAGGGAAGCTTCGGTATGGGAATGAAGCTTGTTATGCTTTTGCATAGAATCTGTAACGTTTGACGGAGTGCACCGTGGTAATAACCACGGTGTTTTTTTATATCATAGGAAAGTTTTCTAAACTTCCCTATGATATAAAAAATGCTCCGCTTTGGATGCGCACGCAAATGCAGAGGAAATATGTCGCTGAGGCGACGCATTTGCGGCGCAGAATTTCACAAGGCGAAATTCTTTTTTGTAAGGGGGAAGTGAACTTGAACAAGATTGGTAAATACGTAATAAAATACTGGTACGCATATCTTTTTGCCATTGTATGTATGGTGACGGCCATCGTCCTGGATATGCTCTACCCCATCATCACAAAAAGTATTGTGGATGATGTAATCAGAAAGGGAAAGATGGAGCTTTTGGGCGGACTCCTTTTGGGCATCTTTGTCATTGGTCTTGGGCGCTGCCTGGGTGGATATTTTAAGGAATACACCTTTGATGTGGTGAGCTCAAGGATTGGGGCAGAGCTTCGTAAGGACCTGTTTTCCCATGTCCAGGGGCTGTCCATGGACTACTTTGATGATACCAACACAGGGGAGCTGATGGCAAGGCTTAAGGATGATGTTGACTACATATGGAATGCACTGGGATTTGTGGGGATGCTGGTAATCGAGGTGGTGATTCACGTATCTATCGTAATCTATTGCATGTTTCATCTTAGCTTTAAGCTGGCCATCATTCCCCTGGTAATCATGGTGATTCTGGGAAGCGTTGCCATTTTTATGGAAAAAAAGCTGGATAAGATTTACGAGGAAATCAGTGAGGAGAATGCCAAGCTTACCACCATCGCCGAGGAGAATCTGGCGGGGGTGCGGACGGTGAAGGCCTTTGCACGGGAGGACTTTGAGATAAAAAAATTCCTGTCCCACAACAAGCGCTACTACGATTTGAACATGAAGCAGTCCAAGGTGCTGGTGCGCTATTATCCCTTTTTTCAATTTACAGGGAAACTGCTGCCTGTGGCCATGGTAATTATCGGCGGCGGATTGGTGGTCAAAGGGGAGATAACCTTGGGAACCCTGGTGGCCTTTGCAGAATACTGCCGGAATATTGTCTGGCCCATGGAGATGCTGGGATGGCTGACCAACGATATCTCCACAGCCATCGCCTCCTATAAGAAGATTAAGAAGATTTATGCGGAGTCAGCCTCCGTTCAGGAACCGGAAACGCCCACTGTTTTGCCAAAGGTGCAGGGAGGGATTTCTTTTGAGCATGTGCATTTTCAAAGGGGAGACCAGGAGATCCTTAAGGATATTTCCTTTTCCCTGGAGCCGGGGCGTACGCTGGGCATTATGGGAGCTACCGGTTCAGGAAAGACTTCCATTGTAAATTTGCTGCTGCGGTTTTTTGATGCCAATGAGGGTACGGTGAAGCTGGACGGTACAGATGTCAGAGAGCTTGCCTTAAAGCAGCTTCGGGGAAGCATTTCCATGGTCATGCAGGATGTATTTCTCTTTTCCGACACCATTGAGGAAAATATCAGGATGGGAAAAAGGAAAAGCCTTGCCACCGAGACCATGGAGCGGGCTGCGGACCTGGCCCAGGCCCGGGGATTTATTGAGGAGATGAATGAGCGCTACGACACCATTATCGGTGAGAGGGGCGTGGGGCTTTCCGGCGGGCAGAAGCAGAGAATCAGCATTGCCAGAGCCATCGCCAAGGAGAACCCGATTTTGATTTTGGACGATTCCACATCGGCCCTTGATATGGAAACAGAATTTCAGATACAGAAGGCTCTTGAGGAGCTTACAGACACAACGAAAATTATTATTGCGCATCGTATTTCCGCTGTTCGTATGGCAGATGAGATTCTGTTTCTGGAGAACGGGGAAATCAGAGAGCGTGGAAACCATCAGGAGCTGATGGAAAAGAAGGGTCTCTATTACGAGACGTATCTGGCACAATATGGGGAGGTGACAGCATGGCAGTAAATTCCTATCGGGAGGATGAGCACGTAGGAAGCTTAGGGAAAGCCCAGACGCTGAAACGTTTATTCTCTTATCTTTTTCGATTTAAAGCCCAGGTGGTGGGTGTGCTTGTTTGCATGGCCATTACCGTGGCGATTTCCTTGATTAACCCGCTGCTCATTGAGCAGGCCATCGACGTAAATATTGAAAACGATGATTTTCCGGGCCTGTACCGACTGGCGGCCCTGGCCCTGGTACTGAACCTGATTTTTATTGTGATGGTAAAGGTGCGGATGTATGTAATGGCCAGGGTGTCCAACCAGATTCTTCTGGATATCCGTCAGGAGCTGTATGTGCATATTCAGACATTGTCCTTTTCCTTTTTTGACAGCCGGCCCACAGGTAAGATTCTGGCCCGGATTATCGGGGACGTGAATGCCTTGAAAAATGTGCTCTCTAACGCTGTGACCACGCTGATACCGGATTTTATTACCATCTGCGGAGTAGTGGTTATCATGCTGTTTAAGGATTGGAAGCTGGCCTTGGCCGCTCTTAGCAGCATCCCTTTGATGATTCTGGCTATCTGGTTTATCCAGAAGGGCTCTCACAAGCGCTGGCACACCTTTCGAAAAAAGGCCTCCAACTTAAATGCCTATGTCCATGAGGATATCGCTGGCATGAATGTGGTGCAGAGCTTTAAGGCGGAGGAGGAGACCCAGGAAATCTATGACGGTCTGGTGGAGGAGCACCGGAAAGCCTTTGGAAATGCGGTACGTCTGGCGGATATGTTCGGACCGGCGGTGGACATTTGCTGGGGATTGGGTGCCATGATTCTCTATTGGGCAGGGATTCAGCTTATCGGCGCAGAGTATGTGTCGGTGGGAACCTTGGTGGTATTTGGAACCTATATCAGTATGTTCTGGACGCCGGTGATGAACCTGAGCAATTTTTACAACCAGGTAATCACAAATTTAACGGCAGCGGAGCGGATTTTTGATATTCTGGATACCAGGCCTGACATTGTGGATAGCAGTGATGTGAAAGAGCTTCCTGATATTCAGGGCGAGGTGGAATTTTCCCATGTATCCTTTACCTATGATGAGGGGACGCCTGCGGAAACCAAGGTTCTTCAGGATGTAAGCTTCACTGTCAAGCCCGGTGAGACCATTGCACTGGTGGGCCCAACCGGAGCCGGAAAGACCACCATAGTAAATCTGGTGAGCCGGTTTTATGACATTCAAAAGGGGCACATTCTCATTGACGGATACGATATTCAAAAGGTGTCCATGGACAGCTTAAGACGGCAGATGGGAGTCATGACCCAGGACAATTTTATTTTCCAGGGGACCGTTCGGGAAAATATTGCTTATGGGAAGCTGAATGCTACCGATGAAGAGATTGAACAGGCTGCCCGGGCAGTGAATGCCCATGACTTCATTATGAAAATGGAAAAGGGATATGATACGCCCTTAAAGGAGAGGGGAGCCGGATTGTCCATTGGCCAGCGGCAGCTTTTGGCCTTTGCCAGAACCATGGTGAGTATGCCCCGGATACTGATACTGGATGAGGCTACCTCCAGCATTGATACCCACACGGAGCTTTTGGTGCAGCAGGGCATTGAGGCACTTCTTAAGGGGCGCACCAGCTTTGTCATTGCCCACCGGCTGTCCACCATTCAGAAGGCAGACAGGATTTTTGTCATTGACCAGGGCGGCATCTTGGAACAGGGAAGCCCGGCGGAGCTGATGGCCAAGAAAGGGCATTACTATGAGCTGTATATGGCTCAGTTCAAAAACGTTTCGTAATCGAGCTTACCCTTCGAATGCAGGAAGGAGAGAAGGGAATCATATGGAATCAACATTTAAAAACCCGGGATTTCTGTATAGCCTTAACAGCATTATGCTGTTTCAGGAGGACGGAGAGAGTAACTATTGGAGCGACGGCCTGTTCTATTTTTATCCGGAGTTGGATAAGACCTTTGCCCAATCCCTGGAGCAGGGAAGACGGCGGGAGTATATAGAAAATGTGCTTGCGAAGATATATCAGGAAAAACAGGAGCTGCTGGAAGAAAAAGTGGCCTTGTATCAGGAGCGCTGGGAGAAGTATAAAAGCCAGGTGAATGAGGCTTTTTCCGAGGCCTTTTCCACAGACTGTACCAGGCAGTTCAACGATATGGTGGGAAATATCACCTTAAATCCGGTGGGTCCCAGATTCCTGGACAGTCGTTCCTTTGATGTGTTTTACTTGAACAGTGAGCGGGGAGCATTGGGGTTATCGCTGCATGAGATGGTGCATTTCGTGTGGTTTGATGTCTGGCAGAAGCATTTTAAGGATGATAAGGAGGAGTATGAGCGGCCGCACCTGAAGTGGATTCTAAGCGAGATGGTGGTGGAGACTATTATGCGGGATTCCCGTCTCTCCTCCATCAACCCGTACTTTCCAAGGGATTGGGAAAAGGGGCAGAACGGGTGCGTGTATGATTATTTTTACACCATGCGGATAGATGGACAGCCCATTCTTGAAACCCTGGCCCGGATGTATCAGCCCGGGCATATGGTGGACTTTATGGAGGAAAGCTATGGGTATGTAAAGATGCATGAGGCAGAAATCAGAAGCCATATAGAAGAAAGTGAAAAGAAAGGGCTGTAAATATAACTTTTGGGTGTTGGCAAGATGGAAGAAATACAATTTGTAAAAGATTATAAGGAGAACACGGTCCTTAGGGCCTCCTTCAATGAACTGGCAGAGAAAACCTTTGGGCTGAATTTTGAAGCATGGTACAGGGCCGGATTCTGGGGAGGGGATTATATCCCCTTCTCTGCCGTAATCCGTAACCGGGTGATTGCCAATGTGTCGGTGAATCACATGGGGTTTGTAAAGGATGGCAGAAAGCGGTTCTACCTGCAGCTTGGAACTGTAATGACGGATAAGGAATACCGGATGCAGGGCTTAAGCCGCCGGCTGATGGAGTGGATTTTCAAGGAGTATGAGGGCAGGGTGGACGGAATCTATCTCTTTGCCAACGATACGGTGCTGGATTTCTATCCACGGTTTGGCTTTCGGGTGGCCAGGGAATATCAGTATTATAAAAATTTAGGCAATTTAAATGCTGTACCCCAAAGGGATTATGAGAAAAGAGCGGGAAGGAATGGGAACAATATCGGAAAAGGAAGCGCAGACGGAACCTCAGCAGATAACGAAATATATCAGCAAAATGTATCCCGGGGAAAAGTACAGAATGTCTGCCTGGAATCCCCAGAGGACTGGAAAGCTTTTGCGAAGAAGATAACGGCTTATCATCCCCAGGGGAACTTCACCAACGATAATCTGGGGCTTCTGATGTTTTACGCCTCCGGATTATTTAAGGACAGCATCTATTATATAGAAGCTTTGGATGCTTATGCAATTGCAGAAACAGAAGGAGACACGTTGATTTTGTATGACGTCTACGCCAAACAGGAGACAGACCCGGAAGGGGTGGCAGTATATTTCTATCCTGCCAATACCCTGAAAGAACTGGCCCTTGGCTTTACCCCGAAGGATACAAGGGGGTATGAATGCCGGGAGTACAAGGAGGATGACACCACGGTATTTGTAAAGGGCCAGGAGCTTCAATCCTTTTCGGAAGAAAGAAGTATGTTTCCACTGCTGTCCCATGCATAAGAGGCTACGTATAAGCATTCCTGTTTCCCGAGAAATCCGGTTCTTGCATAAATCTTGAGACAATACTTGTCATCCTCGTATCTCTGTGGTACACTCCATTTTGAACAGTATTCCTTCGGGAAACTGTATCATACAACAAAGGAGTGTTCTATATGAGCAAAAAAACGTATCAGATGGTATTGACTGCGCTTTTCGCAGCAATAATCATCATCATGGCATTTGTCCCTTTTTTGGGATACATCAATCTTGTCGTAATCAAGGCGACTCTTATCCACGTGCCGGTTATTATCGGTTCCGTGATTCTCGGGCCAAAACGAGGTGGATTTTTGGGATTTATTTTCGGCTGTACCAGTCTTATCAATAATACCATAAATCCCAGTCTGCTGTCGTTTGCATTCTCTCCCTTCTACTCCATGGGAGATGTGGGAGGCAATTTTTTCAGTGTGATTATCTGCTTTGTGCCGCGTATTCTGGTGGGTATTGTGCCTTATTTTGTCTATGTGGGAATCAAAAAGCTGTTCCATAACAAAGGCGGCATAGATTTTTTGGCGCTTCCATTGGCTGGGGTTCTGGGAGCTGTGACCAATACATTGCTGGTTATGAATCTAATCTATTTTTTCTTTAAAGAGCAGTTTGCAGTGGTAAATAATATGGCAGTTGCCACTGTGTACAAGGCGATTGTGGGTATTATTTTTGCCAATGGGATACCGGAAGCCATTGTGGCGGTTGTCCTGGTGACGGCTGTGGGCAAAGTGCTGCTTAAGGTGCAGAAGAGAACAGAGGATTCCATGGCGTCCTTAGGGTCAACGAAAGTAATGTGAAATGGCCAGGATGCCAGTATGTGGAGGAAAGGGGTAGCTTATGTTGGAAGGAAAGACGGTCCTTTTGGGTGTCACCGGGGGGATTGCGGCATATAAGATGCCAAATGTGGCAAGAATGCTGAAAAAGCTTCACTGCAACGTTCATGTGTTGATGACGGAGAATGCCACGAATTTTATTACAGCCACTACTTTTGAAACATTGACGGGAAATAAGTGTATTATCGATACCTTTGATCGGAATTTTGAATTTTCTGTGGAGCATGTGGCGTTGGCCAAGCAGGCGGATATCATGCTGATTGCTCCGGCTACGGCCAATGTGATTGGAAAGATTGCAAATGGCATTGCAGATGATATGCTGACCACTACGGTGATGGCCTGTACCTGTAAGATTCAGATTGCTCCGGCTATGAATCACAATATGTACCAAAATTCCATAGTGCAGGAGAATCTAACGAAGCTTAAGAACCACGGCTATGAGGTGATTGAACCGGTGGTGGGAATGCTTGCAAACGGCGATACCGGCACCGGAAAGCTTCCGTCGGAAGAGGCGCTGGTGGAGTATATTATAAAGGAACTGGCATTTCCCAAGGATTTGCTGGGAAAAAAGGTTCTGGTGAGCGCGGGCCCCACCCGGGAGGCCATTGATCCGGTGCGTTTTATTTCCAATCATTCCACCGGCAAGATGGGATATGCCCTGGCCAGGGCAGCTATGCTGCGAGGCGCAGAGGTGACGCTGGTTACCGGGCCGGTGGCTTTGGAACCACCCATGTTTGTAAGGGTAAAACGGGTGATATCGGCAGAGGAGATGTATCATGCGGTAATGGAGGAGGCGGAGGAGCAGGATATAATCATCAAGGCGGCTGCCGTTGCCGATTACCGTCCTGTGAAGCAGGCCTTAGAGAAAATCAAGAAGCATGAGAGCTCCTCTGCCCTTGCCCTCTCCCGCACCAGGGATATTTTAAAGGAGTTGGGAGAGGAGAAGGCTGCCGGGAGTATACATGCCTATCTCTGCGGATTCTCCATGGAGACGGAGCATATGCTTGAGAATTCCAGGGCGAAGCTTAAGAAAAAGCAGGTGGATATGATTGTGGCCAATAATCTCAAGACCGAAGGCGCAGGCTTCGGTACGGATACCAATGTTCTTACACTGATTACGGCGAAGGGCTGTCTGGAGCTTGATAAAATGAGCAAGGAGGCTGCGGCTCATCAGGTGCTGAATGAGATTCTTAAAGAACGTGGTTTATCTTGAAAAAACACTGGATTTTTCCCAAAACATATGCTATAATCACAAAATGATTGAAAGTATAAAGAATGGGAGAGTACGTCTGCACCATTTTTGTATATCTGAAGGAGGAAACAGTTACAATGAGCGTACAGGTAGAGCAGTTGGAAAAAAACATGGCAAAATTAACCGTTGAGGTGCCGGCGGAAGAGCTGGAAAAGGCGATTCAGTCCGCATATATGAAGCAGAAAGGCAAAATCAGCCTTCCCGGCTTCCGTAAAGGCAAGGTGCCCCGCCAGATGATTGAGAAGATGTACGGCGTAGGGATTTTCTTTGAGGATGCGGCCAATGAGCTGATTTCCCAGGAATACCCCAAGGCAGTGGAAGAGAGCGGCTTAGATATCGTGTCCCGTCCCACCGTTGATGTGGAGCAGATTGAAAAGGGCAAGCCCTTTATCTTCACTGCAGAGGTGGCTGTAAAGCCGGAAGTAACCCTGGGCAAATACATGGGCGTACAGGTGACGAAGATTGATACCTCCGTTACCGAGGAAGAGATTGACGAAGAGATTAATAAGGAACGTGAGAACAACGCAAGAACCATCACCGTGGAGGATCGCCCCGTTGCAGACGGAGACACCGCAGTCATTGACTTTGAAGGATTTGTGGAGGATAAGCCCTTTGAGGGTGGCAAGGGAGAGAACCATTCACTGGTGATTGGCTCCCACTCCTTTATTGATACATTTGAGGAGCAGCTGATTGGCAAAAACACCGGTGACGAGCTTGAGGTGAAGGTGACCTTCCCGGAGGAATACCATGCCGAGGAATTGGCCGGCAAGCCCGCAGTATTTAAGGTAAAGATTAACGAGATCAAGGCAAAGGAGCTTCCTGAGCTGGACGACGATTTCGCCCAGGATGTATCCGAATTTGATACCCTTACAGAGTATAGGGAGAGCGTGAAGACCAAGCTCACCGAAGGGAAGGAAGCTGCGGCCAAACGTGATAAGGAAGAGGAAGCCCTGGGCAAGATTATCGACAAGTCCAAGATGGAGATTCCCGAAGCCATGATTGAGACCCAGGTGGGCAGCATGGTCAACGAGTTTGCCAACCGCATGGCACAGCAGGGGCTGTCCATGGAACAGTACATGCAGTTTACCGGTATGACCCCGGAGAAGATGCAGGAGCAGATGAAGCCTGAGGCCCTTAAGCGTATTAAGACCAGCCTTGTGCTGGAGCAGATTGCCAAGGAGGAGAACATTGAGGTGACCGACGAAGAGGTAGAGGCAGAGGTTGCCCGGATGGCTGAGATGTACGGCATGGAAGCGGATAAGCTGAAGGAGTACATGGGAGACGCCGAGAAGGACTCCATGAAGAAGGACCTGGCAGTGCAGAAGGCAGTTGATTTGATTATGGAAAATATCAAAGAGCGGGCAAAACCCAAGTCCAAAAAAGAAAAGGACGAAGCCGCGGAGCAGGCGGAAGCAGAATAACAGCGGTTTGATACGGTTCCATGATAAGACAATGGTCTCATCATGGAACTTGTAGCTTTTAATATCACAGGAAGCTGCTTCCTGTGATATTAAAAGCTACGTTAAGGATTGTAAAAGGAGAGAAAATTATGAGTTTAGTGCCTTACGTCATAGAACAGACCAGCCGGGGAGAACGTTCCTACGATATTTATTCCCGCCTGTTGAAGGATCGGATTATTTTTCTGGGAGAAGAAGTGAGTGATACCACTGCCAGTCTGGTGGTGGCTCAGCTGCTATTTTTGGAGGCGGAGGACCCGGGAAAGGATATTCAGCTGTATATCAATTCCCCAGGTGGTTCCGTAACCGCCGGCATGGCCATATACGACACCATGAACTATATCAAGTGTGATGTGTCCACCATCTGCATTGGCCTGGCTGCCAGCATGGGAGCCTTTCTCCTGGCAGGAGGCAAGAAGGGCAAGCGCTTCGCCCTTCCCAATGCGGAGATTATGATTCACCAGCCGTCCGGAGGCGCCAAGGGTCAGGCCACAGATATTCAGATTGTGGCGGAGAACATTTTGAAGATTAAGAAGCGGTTGAATGAGATTCTCTCAGCCAATACCGGCAAGCCCTATGAGGTGATTGCGGCAGATACCGAGCGGGACAATTATATGTCTGCGGAGGAAGCCAGGGAATACGGAATTATCGACGGCGTTATCACATACAAAGAAAATAAGTGACAAACCTGGGACAGCGAGCAAAAGGCCACTGTCCCTGATGTTCGTTGCGGCAACAGGAAATAAACGAGGTAAAAATATGGCAGGTAAATTTATTGACGACAGAATCCGCTGCTCTTTCTGCGGCAAGACGGAGGCACAGGTCCACAAGATGATTGCCGGACCGGGTGGAGCTTATATTTGTGACAGCTGTGTGGATATCTGTGCGGAGATTATCGAAGAGGAACTGGAAAAGGAGCCGGTGGAGGAAGAAGAGGTGGAGGAAATCAACCTCATCAAGCCTGAGGAGATGAAGGCTTTTTTGGATGATTATGTCATCGGCCAGGAGGACGCCAAGAAGGTTCTATCCGTGGCAGTTTACAATCATTACAAACGAATTCTGGCGGAGCGGGATTTGGATGTGGAGCTTCAGAAGAGCAATATTCTGATGCTGGGACCCACCGGCTCCGGTAAGACATTGCTG
>CAPNGW010000050.1 GCA_948665105.1 uncultured Lachnospiraceae bacterium | reverse complement strand
GAAAAAGATGCTATCCTGACAGACCATTGAAAGACGCCGGCACTTAGGGAGCTGGCCCTTTATGGGCCAGCGAGCTTAGTACCGCTACGTCTTGAGCTGAGCGAAAGCGGGTCTTATACGGTATATCCCATTGCCGGGGCGTCCTGTTTGCCGCTACAATTAACCTAAGCGAAAGCGGGTTTATCTCCTGGAAAGCACTTCCTCCTCGTACTTTTTAATCTCCTCAAACCAGGATGCATCTCCTGCCACGCCGCAGCGCTCACAGTATTCTGCCCAAACGTCGCCAAAGGGATAGGTCTTGATTTCCTCCTGATGAACCATAAGCTCTGTCATGCGGTTCTCATCCTGAAGGCTCTTAAGCATCTCGTTGGGCATACACAGCGCCTGGAGCATGGCCTTCTGCCAGCTGCAAAAGCCAACGGTCCATGCGGAAATGCGGTTGATGCTGGCGTCAAAGTAGTCAAGGGCCATGTAAACACGGTCTGTAGCATTGTTTCTTACGATTTCCTTTGCAATTTCTCTGGTCTCGTCGTCAAAGAGCACTACATGGTCGCTGTCCCAGCGCACAGGGCGCGTGATGTGCAGGGCAATTTCCGGGAAGAAGGTCAAAAGAGCCGGAATCTTGTCGGATACCATCTCTGTGGGATGATAATGGCCGTTGTCCATAAGAGGCATACACTTATCGGAGTGGGCGGCGGCAAAGCTTAAGGAAAACTCTGCGCTTCCAACGGTGTAGGACTCCACGCCGATGCCAAATACCTTGGATTCCACACAGGGCTTCACCTTATGATAGTCGTAGGGCTCGGCTAAGATAGCCTCGATGGACTCCTTGTAGCGCATTCTGGGGCCCAGGCGGTCTGCGGGTACGTCCTTAAAGCCGTCTCCTGTCCAGATATTCATGACACATGGAACGCCTGTCTCCTCTGCAAAATACTGGGAAATGCGGATGCAGGCTTTGCCGTGCCCAATCCAGAAATCCCGGGTGGCCTTATCGGGGCTTGACAAAGTCAGGCCGTCCTTCACCTTGTCATGGGAGAAGAAGGTGGGGTTAAAGTCAATGCCCACCTTGTGTTTTTTGGCAAATTCCACCCATTTTGCAAAATGCTTGGGCTCCAGCTTGTCACGGTCCACAAACTGGCCCGGCTCCATGATGGCATAGCTCGCATGGAGGTTTAATTTGATTTTGCCTGGGATGAGGCTCATGACTTTTTCCATATCAGCCATGAGCTGCTCCGGGGTCGTTGCCTTACCGGGATAATTGCCTGTGGTCTGGATGCCTCCGGTCAGGGGACCGTCATGGTCAAAGCCTGTCACATCGTCGCCCTGCCAGCAATGAAGGGATACAGGAAGCTCCTTTAATATCTCCATGGCTTTCTCTGTGTCCACACCCACTTTGGCGTATATCTCTTTTGCAGATTCATAACGCTCTTTTCTTGTCATTTCCGTGAGTCTCCTTATCTGATAACAAGTTTAATACTTTTTCACGCCAAAGGAATTGTAGATGCAGGTTCTGGCCTCCCCCACAGAGGAAAATTCCTTTGCCTGAAGCATCTGAGCCGTCAGATTGCCGATGGCGGTGGCCTCGGTGGGGCCTGCGTGCACTTCCTTGCCTGTGTATTTTGCAGTAAGCTGATTTAAGTAAACAGCGTTGGAGCCGCCGCCCACCACGTGAATGCGGCTGTAGGTTCTGCCCATAATCGCCTCAATCTCCTTGGCGGTCCTGGCATAGCACTCGCCTAAGCTGTTGTAAATTACAGCTGAAATCTGGCCCGGGGTCTCCGGTATGGGCTGTCCGGTTTCACGGCAGTACTGCTTTAAGGCTTCAATCATGCTCTCAGGCGCCATAAAGCACTCTGCGTCCACATCCACCCGGGATGTAAAATCGTCACACTGGGAAGCCATGTCGCAGAGCTCCGCGAAGGAGTACTGGTCCTTAAGCTCCTTCTTCACATTTTGAATCATCCACAGGCCCATAATATTTTTAAGATACCGGAAGCGGTAGTCGTAGCCGCCCTCGTTGGTGATGTTGGCCGCCTTGCTCTCAGGAGAGCAGTTGGCTTTTCTGGTCTCGATGCCCATAAGAGACCAGGTACCGGAACTGATATACAGAAAGTCATCGTCATTTGCAGGCACGGACAGAACTGCGGAGGCAGTATCATGGGAACCGGGAAGCACCACTTCACAGTCGAAGCCCACCCGTTTTTGTACCTCCTGCGTAAACCGTCCCACCGAAGTGCCGGGGGTATGTATGGGCATAAATATGTCACGGTTATAGCCCAACATATCAATGAGCTCATAATCCCAGTTCCTGGTATGGGGATTCACAAGCTGGCCGGTGGTGGCTATGGTATACTCCTGCATCTTGACTCCGGTCAGCAGAAAGTGGAAATAATCCGGTGTCATCAGCATGGCCTTTGCCCGCTCCATATATTCAGGATTCTCCGTCTTCACTGCCATGAGCTGATAAATGGTATTGAAAATCGCTTTCTGAATACCGGTCCGGGCATACAATTCATCCTCCGGAATAATTTCATAGACCTTGTCGTCCATTCCCTTGTTCCGTCCGTCCCGGTAGCCCACGGTATCCCCCAGCACCTTATCATTCTCGTCCAGCAGCACAAAGTCCACACCCCAGGTATCAACACCCATGCTCACCGGGATGGTCCCCCGCTCCTTGCATTTTTCAAGGCCAGTCAAGATGTGTTCAAAGAGCTTGTCGTGGCTCCAGCAGAGATGCCCGCCCCGCTCCTCCATTCCATTTTCAAACCGGTAAACTTCCTCCAGCTTCATGATACCGTTCTCCATATGCCCCAGAATGTGGCGGCCACTGGAGGCTCCGATATCCACAGCCAAATAGTAATTGCCCATAGAATCTCCTTTCTTTTGCAACGCGTTTCTTTTTTTGGATATGCTCATTATACTGCCTTTTTGCAAAATAAATAAGGACGGTATTTTACCAAATTACCGTCCTTATTTGCACACATGAAATTTCCCGTCATTTGGAATGGCTCATAATCCCCCGGTGTCTTACAATCATCTTGCCTATAAGGCTTTCGCGCCTTATAAAAAGGTGCATCGTGGAAAGGAGGTGAACTCCATGCAAAAAAGCCTGAAAAAGCTCTGCCTTGTATTGGTTCTGATACTGGCAGTCCTTGCTGCCGGTATTCTCGTACCCGCCAAACGCGCAGACATGGGAAATCAGGATCTTCCCGCTGTTGCATTTTTCCTGGGTGATCTAATCGAGGGAACATAGCTTCAAATGAATCTTATACCGAATTGCTATTTCATCCCGTATCTTGTTTGCAAGCTGGTGCTTTTCGCAGACCGCAAACAGGACCATGGCCTGATGAAATAGCAATTTTGCCTCTTTTGGACGCTTCATCTCATAGGCCGCGCAGGCCTTGTTATTAATAAGATAAGGCAGGGTTGCTAGTTTATTGTGGCGGACACAGAACCGGATTCCCTGGTCAGAAATCTCATAGGCTTCCTCATATTTTTTCAAATCATTTCCCAGCCGTATGGCTATATTGTTGAGGATGACCGGGTACTTTTTCGCTTTTTCTTTTTCATCCATGACGTGCTCATCCAGATAATTTTTCAGCTTATACAACAGACGCATTCCCTTGTTCTTCTCTCCGGCTGCGTATAGCTCCAATGCAATGCTGTTAAGCACCGTAATCTCATCAAAGGTCAGTAAATGACGCCGAAAGTCCCAGCATTCTTCAAAATCCCACATGGTGATGCGGATGGCATTGAGCAGCAATCTCATAACCTCTCTCCCATCCCCGCCATTTTTCTTCAGCAGGCTGGCCTTGGCAAACAGCAGATACTGCCTTTCCAGAAAATCTTTTTGCCGGATGTTCTTCTCCAGGCAGGTGAGCAATTCGTCTACCCCTGTAAAATCCAGGTTTTCCAGCTTCCATGCCAGCTCCTGGATTAGCTGATACAGCTCCATTTCTTCCCGGCTTACAAAAATATTGTAAATGGAATCCGAAATCCCCAGACGCTGAAAAAGCGCCTCGTAGATTTTTCTGCCGGGCGCCTGTTCTCCGTTCTCAATTCGTGACATTGATGATGTACTGCAAATTCCAAAGCTTAACTCCTCCTGTGAATATCCTCGTTCCATTCGGGTTTCCGCAATCATTTTCCCGATTGTATAATTTGCCATTATCCTCGCCCCTTCTTTCGTACGTAATATCGAAGCATGTCTCCATGCCTCCATTACTGTACTAGAAAAAAGAGCGGCTTCTTTCACATATCCTCAAATTGCGAATACATATGCTATTTTCTCTCGTCCCGATACTTTTTCGGCGTCACGCCGTATCGTTCCCGGAAAATCCGATGAAAGTAGCTTGTATTGTCATACCCCACCGCCAGAATGATTTCCTCCACAGTCAGTCTGGTGGTGGTCAAAAGCAGAACCGCCTGATTCAACCGCTTCTGCTGCACAAGCTGCCTGTAATTCTGCCCCGAATTCTTCTTGATAAAACGGCTCAGTCCCGTGACGGACTGATTTAAGAGCTCCGCCAGCTCCGTCAACGTCCCTTCCTTATAGTTCTCCTCCACATACCGAAGCACCCGAAGCATCAGGTTCTGCTCGTACTGACCGGGGCTGGTGCCTTCAATGCGGTCCGTGTAATTGGCCAGCTGCAGCATCAGAAGGTCCATGGTGGTCTGGTTGATATTTCGGGTGTTGCCCTGTTTATGTACCAGGGACCATATCATATTTTCAATCAGATTCTGTACCGGCAAAATATCAGCCACCTTAAAATAGATGTAGTCTCGGCCGTTTCCCCTTTGCTGCAGGCTTCCCACAATAAAATCCCGAATGACGTTCTCATCCTCCACCATCTCAACGGTCTTGTCGAAAAATTCCGGCAGTACAATAAAGTTCACCGCAACATCGTCCTCCAGAGCGGGATAGATTTCATGGGTGGCGTTGCGGTTTAAAAGCAGCAAGTCCCCCTTGTTCAACAGAACCTTCTCCCTTCCGTTGATGATGTGGGTGGTTTTCCCGGAACACATGTAGATGATTTCAATGTAATCATGGCTATGTCTGGGAAAATGCACAAAGCGGGTGTGTGTGCGGATATCCATAAGCTTTCCCTTATTCATCATCCGCTTGCCGTCAATGATAAATTCCCGGTTTTGTGTATACATGCTTTTCTCAATTTCTGGCTTTCCCGAAAGGATGGCCTGCTCCTCCGGGGAAATCTCTTTTAACCTGGACAGTAATTCCTGCTGCATTTGTCTCTTCTCCACTTGTACACGGCGCGCTCAGCACCGTCCTATGCATCCGCAATCTGAAAAAATTGTCAGCAAGCTGCCATTTTTTCATCTTACGTCCGCGTACTGCTCATTGCTTTCGTGGACATTATACCATAGCCGCAAGCGGCTATGGCTTCGCCTTGGGCGACCGATGGCCACTCTGCTTCGCTCCGGGCCAGTATAATATCTGTCGATATTATACCACAAAAACGGTGGGTGTGTTGACGACTTTTTGACCATAATGTATTATTTTTGTGACTGGTTCTTGATATGATTAATTTAAAGTTTATGGTATGTCCAATATTGGAAAACTATATCGCGTAATTACAAAACGATTAACCCAGTCCTAATCGGAGCCGGGCGCCAGGAGGATGCTATAAGCAGCCTACAGGCAGATTATATATTTTGTACACTGTAATGTACACTTTTTCGCTTTAACTTATTGCTCTTATTTCAAGATGTTGATATAATATATTCCATAGGGATTTAAAAACCCTAATAAAATACAAAAGGATTAAAGGAGAATAATTTTATGGTATGTCCAAAATGTGGCAGCGAAAACGTTACCAGCCAAGTAATAACAGAAACATCCACCAAAGGAAAAACAAAAGGATTCGGGTGGATAAAATCTTGTTTGGGTTTTCTTATTTTCAGTATTCCAGGCATCTTATGCGGATTGTGCGGAATGGGTAAAGGGAAAACGAAAACCAAGACTTCCACCAGGGTAATACATGTATGTCAAAACTGCGGAAATCAGTGGTAAACTTAATATATGAACTTGGTGACCAAAGTGGCTGCCATCAAATACCAGAGCGAAGTCTATATTGGAAAGGGCATCCGTTTCCGGTATGCGCAAGATGTACTGGGGTTGCCTTTGGCCAGTTACTGGCGATTCTTATAGGATGCTTCCTTTCCGTTCCTCTGGTCTTTGCGCTCCTGTGCCTGTCACTGATGGGATTGGATTGGGGATTACAGGAAATAAAAATCAAAGAGTCCAACAACTTCAGGAGGCTTTTTACTGGAATATTGGGTGGATTCGGGTTATTCAGCATTTATATAAGTTTCCTCAAAAAACTATATCGCATAATTACAAAACGATTGACCCAGTCCTAAACGGAGTCGGACGCCAGGAGGATGCTATAAGCAGCATACATATGAATAGCCCAGAGGAGGTACACACTATGGCATTCTCGAAAGAACACACTTACACCATCGACGATATCTACGCCCTACCGGAAGGCCAGCGTGCGGAGCTGATTGACGGCCAGATGTATATGATGGCGCCGCCGAGCCGGATACATCAGAAATTGGTAAACCGTTTCAGTCAGAAAATTACAAACTTTGTCGATGCAAAAGGCGGCCCCTGTGAAGTCTATCCTGCCCCACTTGCTGTTTTTCTAACGGCGGATAATACAAAAAATTATGTGGAACCGGATATCAGCGTTATTTGTGACAAAAATAAGCTTACAGACAAGGGTTGCAATGGGGCCCCGGATTGGATAATTGAAATTGTCTCCCCCAGCAGCCGGAAAATGGATTATTCTTTGAAAAATACCCTATACTCCAATACCGGCGTCCGGGAATACTGGATTGTAGACCCCGAGAAGCAGCGCACCACCATATACCGTTATGAGGATGATGCCGCTCCGATGATTGTTGGATTTGAACAGGCTATAAAAGTTGGCATCTATGAGGATTTAGAAATTACTGTAGATGATTTGCTTAAAAAATGATGAGGGCATCGCTCAAGCATCTAATTTGATGGTTTTGCGATACCCTCTTAAACATGGAGCATATGGGATTCGAACCCACGGCCTCAACAATGCGAATGTTGCGCGCTCCCAACTGCGCTAATGCCCCATATAGGTAGTATAGCACAATTTTTAAAAAATGGAAGCCCCATTTTGAAAGCCGCACTTGATTCATGGAACTCTCCTATTTCCCGAAGGTCTGTATATATCCCATCACAAAGATAACCAGCACAATCACCGGCAGAAGAAAGGATACATAGATTCGGGACCATTTGGGGAACTTAAGGCCCTTGCCGGTGTCCGCTTCCTCTGTGAAATTCTTCCAGCCCCAGCCGAATTTCCAGGTACAAAATACAAGATAAATCAGGCTTCCGATGGGAAGAATGTTGTTGCTGATGATAAAGTCCTCAAAGCCCTGAATATCAAATATGCCCAGCGGACGGATTTCGCTCCACACATTAAAGCCCAGAGCGCAGGGAATGCTCAACACAGCAATGACGATACCGTTGACAAGAGCAGCCTTTTTCTTACCAAAGCCCCACAAATCCTCGTAGAAGCTGATGATGTTCTGGAACACCGCAATGATGGTGGACAGTGCCGCGAAGCTCATGAAGACAAAGAACAGTGTCCCCCAGATTCTTCCGCCAGCCATCTGCTGGAAAATATTGGGCAGAGTTACAAATACAAGGCCGGGACCTTCGCCGGGATTTACATCGAAGGCAAAGCAGGCCGGGAAAATAATCAGTCCTGCCAGGAAGGCCACCACGGTATCCAGAACGCAGATATTAAGGGCCTCGCCTGTGAGGGAACGGTCCTTGTTCACATAGCTTCCGAAGATTGCCATGGCTCCGATGCCAAGGCTTAAGGTGAAGAAAGCCTGGCCCATGGCAGCATAAAGCACCTCGCCGATTCCATACTCCTTTATCCTGGAAAAATCAGGCACCAGATAGAAGGACAAACCCTCTCCTGCTCCCTTGAGGGTTACACTGCGGACGCAGAGCACCAAAAGAATCACAAAAAGCAGGGCCATCATCCATTTGGTGATGCGCTCCACTCCTTTTTGCAGGCCGATGCTGCAAACCAGTGTCCCCAGAATCACAACGAGAAGCATTCCAATGACCATGGCGGATGGAGAGGCCAGGGTAGCGTTGAACACCTCCCCGGTATTCACCGCCGAATCGGAAAATTCTCCCGCCAGCATCTTTTTTACATAAATCAGCATCCAGCCGCCTACTGTGGTGTAAAACATCATCAGTATGTAGTTGCCGGCCATAATGAGCCAGCTTGCAATATGCCATTTGCTTCCCTTTGGCTCCAGGACATGGAAGCTTTTGGCTGCGGAGCGCTGGCTGGCACGTCCCACAGAGAATTCCATGACCATGATGGGCAGGCCTAAGATTACCAGAAAGGCCAGGTAAATCAGCACAAAGGCGGCTCCTCCGTATTTACCGGTGATGTAGGGAAAGCGCCAGACATTGCCTAACCCTACGGCGCATCCTACAGACATCAGGATAAAGCCGATGCGGGATGATAAGCGTTCTCGTTTTTCCATTTCATTCATTCCTCCAAAATTACGTTATTCTGACAATAAAAGCGTACTGCTCCGGTTGGGGCAATGTCCCCTGTTTCCTGCTGTATATGGTATCATAAAATAATGTTGACCGCAAGAACGGATCTATCTGCTGCCCTAAGATAATTACTCTGCTTCCTGCAGCTGGTTGAAATCCCGCTTTTCAAATTCCTGGATGGAAATACTCTTCTTATTGGGATTCGCGAAGACAAATATTTTGTCCACATTTTCCAAATAATTCTGGATTTTGTCGTTGGTGGCGCTGATAATTACCTGGAAGCCCAGGCTTCGGATGAGGCTGATGCAGCTTGCCACTTTTTCTCCGTCCATTTTTGAAAAGGCCTCGTCCAGAACCACCAGGCGGATGGAGGGCTTTCGCAGCAGCCTGGCAGGCATGTTGATGCGGTAGGCCTGGGCGAAGCTGGCAAGGAGCGCCACATACAAGGGATTCTGGCCCTCACCGCCGGAGTTTTTCTTAATCATCCTACTGAGATTCAGCTTGATTGGTTCGTGTTCCCCCTCAATAATCTGCTGCATATCGAAGGACAGATAGGTGCGGTAGTCGGCATATTTTTCCATGTTCCGTTTGGCCTCCTCCTGCTCCTCCGGGCCGGCGTCCACCGGGGGGATAAATACGGTCATCAGCTCATTTAACATGGTGCCGTATTTCCCACTGTGCTCCATGGAGAAGAGGTTCATCTGATTGTCCATGGTATCGCCCAGCTGGCTGGGGTTGATTTCCAGGGACTTGTCCATAAACATGTCGTAGTATTTGCCGTCCTCGCCACGATTACGCCCAAAGATAAACCTGTATTTGTCCTTCCCGAAATCCAGCTTGTCAATAATTTTATTCAGCTCGTTTTTCCGCTCCATGGCATCCTTAATGGCGCTTCTTATCTTATAAATAAAATCGTTCTGAAAATGCTGGGTGGCGGCTTTGGCCTGCTCCTTGGCCAAAGCCTGGAAGCGTTCCAAATCGTTAAGCTGTAAGTCGTCAAGGAGCCTGTCGTACTCCTCGTTGTCTTGGCTAAATTGTTTGAAGCTTCGGTTGGGGTGGGCTTTTAAGTAGCTTCCCCGCTCCTCCGCCAGCTTTTGGAGCTTTTGCTCCTTCTCTTCCCGGGCTGACTCCCGGCGGCTTAAGTAGCGGCGTTTCAGCTGCTCGTAGGTCAGGCGGTTTTCCTGAAAAGCGATTGCAGAGGCTTCCTCATCCAAATCTGCCTGTGGCACAAATTCCTTCTCCAGCTGGGTCAAAAGGTACGCGCCGTCGATGCGCTCCTGCTTTTCCGCTTCCAGGGTCTGTTTTAACCGGGTTGCCTCCTTAAGTATCTCGCGAAACTGCTCTTCCTTCTTCTGAAGCTGTGCTTCCGTTTCCTCCCTCTGCATTTTCAGGCGGGCCACATCCTTTTGCTGCAGCTTGAGAATCCGCCTGGTGAGACGTTCTTTTTCTTTTTCCCGGGCCTTGCTCTCCTGAATATCCAAAAGCCACTCCATGTACTCGGAGGTGTCTTTGGACAGGCGTTCCATGGACAGCATAATTTCGTACTCTCTCTGCTGTTCTTCCCTGGGCTTTAAGTCGGATTCCAGTCCGGCGGCCTGCTTTTTCAAAAGAGCAATGCGGCGCTTCAGACTCTCGGCACCGATGCAGGCTTCCCGGGTGTAGCTTTTGGGGTTCATGTGTGACAGCCTGTAGCCCTGGTACAAGGTACAGTCATCCATGACAGCCACGGGATACTGCCG
Organism: uncultured Lachnospiraceae bacterium; assembly: GCA_948665105.1. Lineage (GTDB taxonomy): Bacteria > Bacillota > Clostridia > Lachnospirales > Lachnospiraceae > 14-2. The sequence goes on along the minus strand of CAPNGW010000050.1, from coordinate 616 downwards.
CATTTCCTCTAAGGTGTCACATTTTATGACGTTGCCAAGAAGGTAGTCAAGGTAGCTTCGCACGTAGGGCTCTCTGGCTTTGACTGCCTCTGACAGGGCATTTTCTTTGGCAACGTGTTCCCTCTCCAATATCTTTTCCGTGTCAAGGACTGCGGCTCGGTAGTATTTTTTGTCGTCCAGCTCCCGGTAAATTTCCATGGCTTCCCTGGCGTATTTGGGCTCTACAATAAGAAGCAGCTTGTTGCCTCCCATGTAGCCCTCCACAGCGTTTCGCCAGCGTTCTTCTTGAATATCGATTAAGTCGGCAAGAATATCCACCCGGACAGCCTTGCCCAGGCGTTTGATAAGCCCCTGATATACGTACTGGCGTGCCTCGGTGATTTCTCTTGGGTAAACCTTACTGCCTTTGTGAAGCTCGGACAAATCCTCCCGGATTTTCTTAAGCTCCCGGCGGAGGGTGCGGATTTCACCGTCCAGGTCTTCCTTTTCGGAGCTGACATCCGCCATCAACTCTCCAATGGCGGCTTTCAGTTCCTCAATCTGTTCCGCCTCCATCTCACAGGCGGCAAAGCGCTCAATGTTCCAGCGGATGGCGTTGGAGGCCATATCGTTGTCG
>CAPNGW010000049.1 GCA_948665105.1 uncultured Lachnospiraceae bacterium | reverse complement strand
CCTTCCCCAGGATTATGGACATGGGCCAGTGCAACGACGCCTACAGCGCCATACAGGTGGCTCTGGCTCTGGCCAACGCCTTTTCCTGCAGCGTCAATGACCTGCCCCTGTCCATGGTGCTGTCCTGGTATGAGCAGAAGGCTGTCTGCATCCTGCTGTCCTTACTGCACTTGGGCATCAGAAATATTTACTTAGGGCCCACCCTGCCTGCCTTCATTTCGCCCAACGTGCTGAAATTCCTGGTGGAAAATTTCAATATTTCACCCACCAGCACACCGGAGGAGGATTTGAAGAAGATTCTGGGATAAACCCTTGCCAATCATTCCAAAAATCCAGCCGCAGATGTATCACAAAGCTTACATCTGCGGCTGGATTTTTCCAAGCTTCTTTCTGTGTTCTGCCAACTGCACCCGCAGGGAAACAACCGCCCAAACTATTCCTTTTCTTCTCCTGATTCTTCATTCCCTTCTACGCCTGCCGGTTATAAATGGGCTTCACATGCCTGCGGTTTCCACCCATAATCAGAATGGCCCCCACCAAATTCACCGAAAGGAAGAGCGTCAACACACCCCGCTGGGGCAGGAAGGTGGTCAGCACGCCGGATGCAAACTGTCCCGTCAACATCCCCACAGTAATCATCATATTGAAAATCCCGTTAAACCGGCCTTTTCGCTCATCCGGCACATAGCTCTGGGTGGCCGAAATCCGAATGTTGTAGGAGGTAACCCCCAGGATTCCAATCACAAAGCAGAACACCCGCATGACCATCAGAGGGAAATACAAAAATGTCCCCTCCAGCACCGAAATAGTCACATATACACCCAGGGCAATGGCGAACTTTTTCTCGGTGGAAAGCTTTACCCGGTAATGAATAGCCCCGCCCACAAACCGTCCGATTACCAAAAACACCAGTACACTCATATAGATGTACTCCCCATTGGAAAATGCCGCCTTAAAATACGGAAGCACAATGGTGGAAAACGCCCCTTCTGCAAACATGGTCACCATAAAATACACGGCAATGACCAAAAGTCCCTTTTCCATCTTCAGATAAGAGAGCCCCTCCTTGAAATCCTCCTTGTACCGCTGAAAGTTCACAATATCCCCGGTGCCTGCCTGGGGCTCCTCCACCCGAATCTGGGTTTCGCAGATGGCCGCAATCAGAAAGCTGACCGCATCCGCCAGAAATAAGGGTACAATCCCCACCGTATTATAGAGCACCGCCGACACCACCATCATCACGGTAGTCAGGGTCTCCAGTGTACTGGCAATGGAGTACGCCTTGGAATAATTTCCCTCAGTAATCAGCATGGGATACAGACTCTCGTATGCCACGCCGTACACACTGTCAATACAGCCCAGCAGCATGCAGGCGATAAGCAACATCCCGTAATTAAACCACCCAACCTGAAGCAGCACCGCGAACAAGCCAAACACACCTGCCGACAGAAAGTCCAGACCGTAAATGGTTTTCCGCCGGGAATACCTGTCAACGTAGGGTCCCGCCAGGGCCGGAACAATCACCTTGGGCAGATTATATATCACCAGAAACATGGCATACAGGAAGGTGGACTTGGTATAATCCAGCACCAACAGGCCAATGGCGAAGCCCGATAATGCGCTTCCCAGCTTGGAGACCACCGTCCCCAGGGTTATAATTGTAAAATTTTTCGTCCAGAGCCCTGGATTTTCTTTCGTCTGTGTGTGACTTTTACCCATGGTATTTCCTCCTGCATTTTGAATAGGTTTAACACGGATGCTCTTGCCTTTACCCACTTTCCAAATCTACTTTCCACTATAGCAGAAAAGCGAAGCGCTATGCAAGCCCGGTGCTGTAAGTAATAAAAAAATCCGGCTTTCGCTGGATTTCTCTACTGTTTAAAGGAGCTGCAGCACCAACCTCGCTTGGTGCTGTAGCTCCTTATAAAACCGTTCTATTTTCTTTTACCGCAGATAATACCCACAATCAAAGGCACTGTGTATTGCATCTGAAATCCTTCCGGATTTAACGGCATCTCCCAGAACATAGACATGGCTCATTTCTGCTTTTAACTCTTCTGCCAATGCTGCATCCCCACGAACTCCCAATGCCAAAACCACATAGTCTGCCGGCAGCCGGACTTTATTCCCTTCCTGCTCTGCAATCACTGCATCGGAGCAAATTTCAATCAATCGATGACCTGGATAATAGCTCACTGGAAAATCTGACAAGTAGGACTTTGCATCTGTCAAAAGCTGAAACCCAATGCCAGGGCCAATCTTATCTGCCATTTCAATGATATCCAGGGTGTTTCCTGTCTGTGCCAGATAGGCTGCTGTCTCAAGCCCCGACATCCCAGAGCCAACCACAGCCACACGCTTATCCTGCAGCTTCACTGTACCATTCAAAATGTCTGTATACAAGATTGCGTTCTCTCTTGTGATACCCGGGATGCTGCGGGGAACTATGGGCACTGCACCGGTTGTCACAAGCACACTGTAGGGCTTTTCCTTTTTGACTGCCTGAAGGTCTGCCTCTGTATTCAGGCGTATTTCCACCTTCTGCTTTGCCAGAATTGTCTCATAATACTCCACCAGCCACAGCAGCTTTTCCTTTTGCGGCGGCTTTGCCGCAAGCAGGAGCTGGCCTCCCAGGCGGGGTCCCTTTTCCATTAGGATAACCTGGAAATTCCGCAGGGATAACACCCTTGCAGCCTCCATCCCTGCCGGTCCGCCACCTACTACTACAATTTTACGCTGCTCACCATTTGATGCCAGCCTGGGATAATCAATTTCATGAGCCGCCTGGGCATTGATTGCACAGCCAAAGGGCTTGCCTTCGTGCCCATGTGTCGTCAACTGCTGCATACAGTACAGACAGGAAATGCAGCGGCGGATTTCCTGTTCTTTTCCAGCTGCTGCTTTGCTGCACCACTCCGGGTCTGCCAGATTTCCACGTGCAATGCATACCGCATCCGCCCTGTTTTCCTTAAGAACCTTTTCCGCATATGCAGGATTACGAATGGTTCCCACACAGAAGACCGGAACATCCACCACACGCTTTACCGCTTCTGCCAGGTAGACCTTCCAGCCCTCCTCATAGGAAGTAGGCTCCCATGCGGTATTCATGGTTTCATACGTTCCGGCAGATACACTTACCGCGTCAAGGCCAAAAGGAACCAGATAGCGGCAGAGTGCCGTTCCTTCCTCCAGTCCCAGTCCTGGAATATCATGGGGAAAGACAGAGGTTTCCTGAAATTCATCCACAGAAATCCGCATAATAACCGGAAATTCCTTTCCAACACGATTGCGGATTTCCTCAATGATTTCTTTCACGATTCTGGCCCGGTTTTCCATAGAACCACCATAATTATCGGTTCGCCGGTTGGTATAGGGAGAGAGGAACTGGTTCAGCAGATAGCCGTGTGCACAGTGAATTTCCACACCATCCACTCCTGCCTGCTGTGCCCGTTCTGCTCCCCGCGCAAAGTTCTCCACCAGCTCATGGATTTCCTCCTCTGTCATAGCCCGGCAGGGCGCATGGGACAGCTGACACTCAATTCCACTTGGACCAACGGTAGGCTGTCCTGGGGCTGGTCTGGTTCCCGGGATGATGAAGCTGCAAAAAGATTGCTGCTCCCTGGGCATGCACGGATTCTGCCAGCCGCCGGATGGAGGGAATTGTCCTGTCACTTGAAACAGAAATCTGGTTTGCATCCATTGCTCCAGTGGCATCATTCACCCTGGTGACACCGGTAATGATAAGGCCGACTCCCCCTTTGGCACGTTCCGTATAGTAAGTAATCTGACGTTCCGAAACCGTATTGTCGGAATTGGCAGTTCCACATCCCATAGCAGACATAATCACCCGGTTGCGAATGGTAAGAGAGCCTATTTTTAACGGTGAAAATAAATGTTCATACATGTTAGCTGCACCTCCTACTGGTAATTCCGGGCGCAATGAATGAGAGCCTGGGCAATTTCCTCATCTGTCACCGGCGCCCCACACAAGCCACGAAGCTTTTCTGTCACCGCATACTCTCTGCAGGACTTGAGCATTTCCTCTGTAACCTTTAAGTCCCCACAGGATGGTATGTTTATTTCACGCATCAGCTGATGGATTCGTTCACGGAGTTCTTCTCCCAATTCCTTCCCCAAGCGTTCCTCCGGCAGTGCAAGCCCCATGGCCTGTCCGATGCTTAGAGCCCGCTTAGGCAGATATTTTGCCATCAAATATAAGACCTCCGGGACATCCCAGGCACAGGCAATTCCATGGGGGATATGAAGAACTGCACCCATGGCATGTGCCATTGCATGCCCGATATGGGTAGCGGAGCTGTTAAATGCAATTCCAGCAAAATTACTGGCAAGCATCATATTTTCCCGGGCAGTCATATTTTCCGGCTCTTTGCATGCCACGGGCAGCCATGTCATAATCCTTCGTATCGCATCCAGACTCAGCAGGTCCGTAAAGGGATTGGGCCGAACACTGGTATACGCTTCTATGGCATGTGCCAGTGCATCCATACCGGTATAAGCCGTAATTTCTGCCGGAAGCCCCACGGTGAGCTCCGGGTCAAGAACTGCCCGTGCTGCAGCAGTAAACAACGACTGTTTTCGCCCGTTTTCACTATTGGAAACAACAGCAAAGATGGTGCTTTCAGAGCCAGTGCCAGACGTAGTTGGAATCATAACTGCCGGTAATGGCTTATTTCGAAAAGGTGTCCCGGTAATCAGCTCTGTAATGTTCTGCTCCTGATTGGTGCATAACACAGAAATGGCTTTTGCACCATCCAGACAGCTTCCCCCTCCCAGACCAATAATAACATCCGCTCCAAAGGCCTTTGCCTGCTCTGCCGCCTGCGTGCAGCAATAATCTGGTGCATCCATTTTCATTCCATCAAAAAGCAGAGCAGAGCATCCTGCTTTCTTAAGAATGGAACTGACTCTGTCAGGAATCCCTGTCTTTACCAGTTCCTGATCTGTTACAATAAAAGGTACGCTTACATTTATCTCCTGTAATAGCTCCGGCAAGTGATTTATGGCGCCACATCCGTAGTTCACAGGACAAAGCAATGTGTATTTTGAATTTGCCATTCATCTGACCTCCTCTTGTCTTATCCGTCCCCCCAACGTTACCCCCCTCAAACTTGCTCTTTCCCTGTTTCTTTGTTAAATTCCGGCATATCGTATGCTGCAACACCGCCTGCCATAAACCGGTTACGGGGCAGTTCTACGATAGAAACCCGTACCTGGCGTTCTCCTGTGTGGAGGTCTTTCATCAGTGCATCTGAAACATCAGCCATGATTTTATTGATTTCTTCACGGGAACGGCCTTCCGGCATTTGAATTGTACACATTATGGGCATTTTATTTCACCTTCTTTGAAAAGTCTTTTAGTTTTCCATCAATACAAAAATTCTCCGGATGATCATTATCCTTCACGTAGGCTCGCACACGCTCCTTCGGAACCCCCAGATTCTTGTGCAGAATATCTGCAATGCGATCCATAAATTTATTTTTTGCTTCATCACTGCGCCCCGGACCAATATCGAAAAATACAGTGGGCGCAATATCATTCCCGGCCACCAGCTTTCCTCCTTCGTAAATGCGGTTGGCAGGAATATCATACACACTTACCCGCACCATGCGAAGCAACGTGTTTTCCATAATATCTGCTCCTGCTTCGGAGATTTCACGCATGCAAGTATCAACTGCAGCATCCTCACAACCTTTTCTAAGATACAAGGTAACAAAAGGCATACTCTCTGCTCCTCCCTTCTGTCTGCCTGTTATGCAGTACATGTCATAGTGATTAATAGTCTGTTTTTAGCTGGTTATACATAACCTTTCCTTTTACAATGGTTGCTTTGGGAATAATTTTATATTTGCCCTCATATTCCACTCCATAAGCATCATTGAACTTATGGGGTCCTTCCTTCAAGTCGATAATTGTCAGATTCGCAGGAATGCCACGTTTGACGCCCACCTGTACTCCCTTCATGAAGCTTGCCGGTACATTGGTGGCATGGTACAGAACATCTTCAAAGCTCATTCCCATTGCCATACACTCTGACATATGTACATCCAGACGGGAGGTCTTTGGATCATTGCTCAGGCAGGTAAGGTCGGAGGAAATAATGTCCGGTGTAAATCCCTCTCCAAATGCAATCTTTGCCACCTCCGCGCTCCAGTTTCTGCCGCCCCGTGCAGAATCAAAAATAACGCCGCGCTCACGGGCCTTCCAGACCTCCTTGTATACTCCGCCCGTCTCAGGGTCGATAATATTTCCTTTATTATATGTATGTGTAAAATTATCACCTTTCTGAAAATAGTCAATATACTCTGGCAGCGGAATATCCGGATTCGCTACATGACATATCATGGGACATCCCACATAATCACAGACTTCACGTGCTTTTTTCAAAACGGCCAGGGTGCTTTTAGCACCAGGCGTATCCCCATGGCCAATGAAGACCTTAATCCCCATCAGTACATCCGGATGAGTTTCAAACATATCTTTGATGGTTTCTTTGTCTACTTCCGTTTCTATATTTGCATTAATATCATAGTAACGATTACACTCCATCAAAGTACTCAGGCAAAGGGCTGCATTCAATGTCAAAGGTGCATCATTCATAATCTCCCTCCGGCAGCGGTTAAAGGTAGAAATAGAAACACTTCCCATATCGCACAGCGCGGTGATGCCACGCTTCCACAGCTCCTCTATTGGGTATGCAAAAGACAGCGGGAGCACATGGCCATGTCCTTCTACAAAGCCTGGAACAATGGTCATTCCCTGGGCATCGATTACTTTTCTGGCACAGACACGTCCGGGCTTTGTGCCGGGCTCAAATACATCTGCAATATTCGGCTCGTAGATACCAATATCCATTTTTTTGTTGATGCCATTGGCCGGATCAACTACAGTACCATTTTTAATCAATAAATCATAACAAAAAACTGCAAAGGGCATAATAAAAACCTTCCTTTCTAAATTATATAATTCGGAAACTGATTAACCGTGGGGAGATGCCGGTCAACCATATTGGTAAGCTGCGGTAATTTTTAACCGCCCATAATCATTCTCACGATCGTTCCTGCACCAATACCAAAATAAGCGCCAAATACCTGTCCTAAAACGGCGATAATAATTCCGGGCAGAACCAGTTCTGTCCAGTTATAGCTCTTTGCCAGCGGAGGTGTTGCAATGGGACCGCCAACACAGGCCATATGCGCCAGCAACCCCATTTCCCAAGGCAGCCGGAAGAGCTTAAGTATAAGTATATAAAGAATAATTGACACAAGATAAATAAATATAACATAGGCAAACATCTGCCAGGGCAGCCGGGAAAAGGTACTGTAATGTGCACCAATTCCGCAGGTTACCATATACATGGTAAAAATAAAGGTTGCCAGATAGTCATTAATGACGAACTTACGGATTGGAGTAAAGTTGGCAACCAGAATCCCGATTGTCGCATAAAAAACAATAGAGTAAAAACCGGTAACCTCGCCCAGCCACTGACCAATGCCCACAATGAATACTGCCGCACCAATCACAATTGCTGTCTCATTGATATTCAGCAGAACTTCTTTCCGGTCCAGCTTTTCTCTTGCTAATGCAGCCTCCTCCTGGCTCAAGGTAATACCCGATTCACTGTCCTTATAGGAACGCAGGAATTTCGGTATAGGACTTCGTCCCACCATGTAGGAAGCCAAAGAGTACAATACCCATGGAACAGCAGCAGCCGCGTTGAAAAATGCCATCATTTCACTGGACAGCTCCAAAGAAGATGCCGTTCCTGCTGCGGTCTGAAGGTTACCGGTAAAGTAGGATGCTGCCACCGCTGCCACCTTCCATGTCTCTTCCCCCATTCCGAACAGCAACGCGCCCGAAATGGTAACAATCAAAAATACCAGACTCGCCAGCAGCATACAGAAAATCATTTTCGGTCCGCATTTCCCCAGCTTTGTCAAATCCGCCATAAAAAGCATGCAGACAATGCCGATTGGAACGAAGGATGACATGATGGTGCCATACTGTTCTGCTGAAACCGGAAGAACCCCCACATTGGAAACAATAATCCCCAGTATAATAGCCACATTGACATAACCTAAGAATTTCCCCCATTTCGTATTGTTTGCTGCCCAGATGGAAACCCCTGTCAATGCAGCAAGAAACGCCCAAATTAACCATGAATTTTGAATCATATGATAATCTCCTTTTATCCTTTTTGATTTTGTGTTATTTCAGGTTACATTATATCATCTTCCTATCTCCCCACAGGAAGGATGCTTACACCACATTCAGCCACACAGAACCTAATCCTTCAAAATCTGAAACAATCCGGTCTCCCCGCGTCAAAACATGAGAGGCACAGATTGCACCCGTCAGAATCACAGAGCCTGCAGGCAGGCAGGCGTCCCATTCTTCATACAAGGTTCTGCATAAGGAAGCCACTGCGCGGGCTGGATGTCCCATCACTGCCCCAGCGGCACTATACCCCGTAAATTCTCCATTAAAGCTTGTACGCACTCCCATTCCGATTAAGTCTACCTCAAATGGACTTTTTCTTACTCTGCCAAGCTTAAAGCCCCTGGAAGACACATTGTCAATAATAGCATCTGCCTTGCCCCCCATCTTGAAGCCCTGGAAACGGCTGTCAATAATCTCAAAGGCAGGTGTCACATAGGCCGTTGCCATCATGATATCCGGAGCTGTCACATTCGGTCCATAAAGCCCCCGTTCCAGAATAAAGGCAAGCTCCGCTTCCAGCTTGGGATGAATATATTCATCCAGGACGAGGTCCGTATTTTCCCCTAACTGCATATAATCCATAAGCTGTCCCACGGTGGGAGCCGGAGGCGCCGCATATGTACCGCTTGTCAACTCTGAGGCAACCTGTTTCAGCTTTGCCATACTGGTTCCGCCTAATTTAAATCCAACCTGCTTGTGGCCTTCTTCCACCATCATCTGAAGACGGAATCGCTGTGCCTGATAGCCATTATGCACATCAAGCTTCGGATACTCTGTATAGAAGGGTTTGATTTCACGATTTTCTTTTTCTCCTGCCCAGGAAATGCCGGCCAGCTCTTTTAAAATATTTTCACTTACATCCATGGTATCCTTCCCCCTTGTTAAACAAAATTGACAGATACTTCACCCAATTTCCCGTAGCGGCAGCGGAAATTGTCGCCAGCCTTTGCCATCTGCATGGTGATTGCAGAGCCAGACAGCACAAACTCACCTGCCCGCAAAGGATTTCCAACAGCCCGAAAGCGGTTTGCAAGCCAGGCAATGGCCTGCGCAGGATGATCCAGCACTGCTGCTCCACAGGAAACCTCTGCCTGCCGGTTATTATGCTCATACACATAACCAATCAGTCCAAGATCTATCTCGTATGGCCTGATGGGGGTATCCCCAATAATATAAGCGCCATAGGAGGCATTATCTGCAATACTGTCAAACACTTTACGTGGCACATCCATCCGCTGGCGTACATCCACGATTTCAAGGCATGGTACCACGTATTCTGTCGCACGCAGCACATCCTCAGCCGTAATATTTTCCCCAATCAAATCTGCTTTTAACCGAAAACCCACTTCCGCCTCCACACCAGGCTGTACAAAGTCCGCAGCTTTCACAGAGCTCTCGTTGGCATAACAAGTCTCATTGAAAATAATGCCATAGTCCGGCTCATAAATTCCCCCCAGCTTACGCATGGCATTGCTGGTAAGACCCACTTTCTTTCCGGCAGCGGTATATCCATCTTCCAGATACTGTCGTACGATCTCGCCAGCAATGGCATAGGCATCCTCGTAATCCATATCCGGATAAATGTGGCTGGGCGGCGTCACAGGAACACACTTTTTGATGGACTGATAATGAATGCGTCCCTGTTCGAGAATCTGTTCTTCCTTCATGGTCATTCTAGCATCTACCTCCTTTTTTTTAGAATACAATATCATTTTCTTTTAGTCAATATTTGTTTACCTATAGTTTAGAATTCTATACTACTATTTTCCGTTTACTTTTAAAAAGCAAAAGAATTGACTCCGTTTTCATCCAGTGTTATGATAGAAAAAATAATTGTAGAAGGTTTACAGCTATGGAAAATACAGAAAAAGAAAAAAGCAAGAAAACATCCTCCGGCACAAACGGTTCCCTGGAACGTGCGCTTATGATTTTAGAGCACATGGCTACCTACGGCATTGCAGAAAGCGTGCCTGAAATCAGCCGAAAACTAAACATAAATAAAGTTACCACTTACAAATTGATGCGGACATTGGAAGCCCAGAATTATGTACGGAAAATTCCTGACGGAAAATATATTCTCACCAGCCGTATGTTTGAGTTCGGGTCAATGTTCTGTAATAGCAACCCTTTAACCCATCTGTTTCATCAAAACGCCAATATGCTCCTGAAAATTTTTTCAGGCTGTGAACTCTATCTTGGCGTCCTGGCAGATAAAATACGTGGGGTCTACCTCTCCTCAACAGCCTCTGATAGTCCCTATCTCACCAGTGGTACCGGCTTTCCACTACACGCAACGGCCATAGGAAAAGTTCTCCTGGCCTTTTCACCCCAGGACTTTCAGTCAGAATTCTTTCTACACTATGACGAAAAAGCCCTGACACAATATACCACCAGCACCGTCCAGCAGACCTCCCTTTTGGCTGAGCAGCTTAAGGATATCCGGGAAAAGGGCTACTGTATCAATATGGGTGAATACATAATGAATACAAACTTTGTTGCAGCGCCTGTTTTCGGCCCCCAAAAGGAGCTGCTGGCCGCAATTTCAATTGGAGCCAACTATAACTTTTTTAAGGAAAATCAAAACGCTCTCCTGCGGGAGACACGGGCCTTTTCCGCAAGACTTTCCACCAGCATGGGATATATCCCAAATCCTTTATAATCGGGTAGGAGGTAGATAATTATTTTATCTACCGACCTCCCACACCA
>CAPNGW010000048.1 GCA_948665105.1 uncultured Lachnospiraceae bacterium | reverse complement strand
GACCGATGGCCACTCCGCTTCGCTTCGGGCCGGTATAATGTCTGTCGACATTATACCATGTGGAGACGATGAAATCTATTATTGAACAGCCGAAGCTCAAGTATATATTGGCGACTACATGCTGCGGTATGGGTGTCACTATGAATGTATGAAATTATATTTTCTCATATTCAGTTTTTTTCCGGTACTCCCGGGGTGTCATGCCGGTGTATTGCTTGAAAACCTTACTGAAATACCTGGGATTGTCGTATCCTGCCATAGCACAGATTTCAATAATTTTACGGTTGGAGCTGCTAAGCAGCTCCTTTACTTTCTCCATGCGGACCTGCGTCAGGTATTCTACAAAATTTTTCCCGGTTTTTTCTTTGAAGAGGCGGCTTAAATAGTTTGGATGCAAAAAAAACTGTTCTGCCAGTGAGTTTAAGGTAATATTCTCACCGTAATGTTGACGGATAAAGAGCTGAATCTCACAGATGGTGCCTTTGCCAAGCTGTTGTGCATCAGTCTGATTCAAAAGGTCCACAAGCCACTGCAAATATTCGATGGTACATTTTGCAGTGGAATCGCAATCCTGACAGAGAAGCAGATTTCCAAGGGTCTTGTTTAACGGATCGTGAAAATTTATGCCTCCCAAAGTAAGCCCTTGAAGATAACCGTTCAACTCGATAAGAAAACGGATGCAGGAGGTCTGATATTGTATGACAGTCTGTGTCTTGTTCTGCATCAAAGCGCGCTCCATGAGAGGCAGGATGCCGGACCTGGTTTCGGGGTCGCTTAATTGTTTTAACAAGTCCGGCAAAAGCTCCTGCATGGTTAAGCTGTCATGCCCGAACAGAGACTCAATTTTTTTATAATATATTACGCCTTTCTTGTTTCCGGCCAGAAGATAACGCAGAGCATGGCCGGCTTCCTTCCAGCCTTCATGCAGCATGGCGGCGCCTTTTTTTATTTCACATACGCCGCATGCCCATTCCGAAAACTCCGGGCAGAACTGCTCTAAAATCGTAATCATGGAATCAAAAGCGTTTTCAGACTCACAGGGAATCACCACAAACAGAGAAAAAACTTCGTCATCCAGTACAATGGCATCCGGAGATAACTGCAAAAGCTTTTCCTGAATCATACTTTTCTTCTGTAAAATATCCTCCTCACCAAGAGTCCGGTCTGCCAATGACATGGAAAGCCCGCACCAGCTCTGGGGAAAAGGAAGACTGTACTTTTGGGCGTCTATCTGAGAATATCCCTTGGCCGCCGATAAAAGCAGCGCCTGCATTCTGTTGGCATGAATATGAATGGCCTGCTTCTGCTGTTCAAATTCTTCGTACAGGCGTGCCAGCAAATCCGTTATCTCATTGAGACTGACAGGCTTTGTAAGATAATCCACGGCGCCCCAGCGGATTGCTTCCTGAGCATAGGAAAAATCTGAATAACCGCTTAAAATCACGGATTTGACTTCGGGATACTCCTTCTGCAAAATTTTCAACAGCTCCAGACCTGTTTTTCCGGGCATACGGATATCCATAAAGACCACATCTATATGAGCCTGCTGCATCACAGCCAGCGCGGCGTCCACACTGTAGGCGGTTCCGGCTACTTCAAAGCCCTGTTCTTCCCATTTTACAAACCGTGCAAGTCCTCTGCATACGATTTCTTCATCATCCACAATCAGAGTTTGATACAACATAAGATGATCCTCCGTTCTTATCAAAAGTCTGCATATTTTCCGAAACATTTCTTAAGGGCAGCGTAATCTGAACCTGGGTGCCGATACCGGGAGTGCTGAAAATGGAAATGCCGTATTCCTCCCCATAGAAAAGCCGGATTCGCTGATTCACATTTACAAGGCCGATGCTTTCCTCCATAATCTCATTCTGAATCAAGGCATTGCGGACATTGGTAAGCTCCTGCTCATTCATGCCCCGTCCGTTATCCTTTACGGTAATTAGAAGATTCTCACCATCCATTCCCACCAGGATGTCGATACAGCATCCCCTGCTGGCGTCTTCGAAAGCGTGCACCACGGCATTTTCCATAATTGGTTGCAGCATAAACCGAGGGACATAAGTGTTTTTCTCATCCACATCCACGGAGATATTCAGTGCAATTTTTTCACGGTGGCGGAAGTTGATTACCTCTATATAGACAGAAGCGTGTTCCAGCCCTTCGCACAGTGGAATGGTATTTCCGCCGGTGCGCATACCAAGCCGGCAGAGCTTGCTGAATGTTTCAATCATCTGTGTGACAGTACTCTCTCCGTTTGCTTCGTACATGGCTTCCCAGCGTATGACATCCAGCGTATTATAAAGGAAATGAGGGTTTATCTGCATTAAAAGCACATCAAGCTGGGCATTTTTCCAACTGAGCATTGCACGCTGTCTTTTGATTTCTGAAAGATACACCTCTCCTATGAGCTGATTGGTTCTGTCGGCCATGGCATTAAAGTGATCCCCAAGAAGCGCAATCTCATCGTTTCCGGAGTTGGAATAGCGTATCTCCCATTTGCCGTCTCCCGCTTTGTCCATAACGCACACAAGCTGCTGTATAGGATCTGATATGCTGACCGTCACATAGTAGGAAAGCAAAAATCCTATGATTACAATACAGATTAATACAATGATACACAGGTTTCGTATATGAGTAGTGCGCTGCAGTAATAAATCCGAATCTGCGATATAAGCCACGAAAATCTGTGTGCCCGGGATTTCTTCATACGCCAGCAAAACAGAGCGGCCATTCTCACGAGTTTTGACAACTGCCTGCTTTTTCTGGGTCATTTCCTCAAACAAAGCCGGATTATTTGGGAAAGAGGGAGCCGAAAGACTGGGATTAAACCATGCCAGTATGCCGTCTTCTCCTACCAGAAACACATTTCCGTCATTGTATGATTCATATCCCTCCATAGCACCGGAAAAGGTGTTGTAATCAATGTTAAACAAAAGGACTCCCAGAAAATTTCGCGTGACAGGTTCGTATACGGCAATGCTTAAAGTGATGGTGTTGCCGATACCGTAAATGTACTGACCGTTTTTAAAAAAGACAGAGGATTGTTCTTTGTCATCAATCCACACGGGATAGCCGTTTTTTTCTTGGGGGAGCAGATAAAAGCTGCTTTTATAAAAGCTGTCCAGGTCCCGAATCGTCCCGCCTCTCTGGTACCCGTTTGGCTCCATCATATGATACTGACAATCGGGAGAGACAAACTGGATATTGGCAATGTCTTTGCGGTTCTCACGCATCCGGTAGAGCATTGCTTCAATCATAATCCTGTTTTCTTCGAATTTTTCCGAAGCTTTCTTTGTATTTTCGTGAAAAAGAGACGCATTTTCTGTAAGGGCGGTGATGATTCGGCTGTCTCCGTAAAATAATACAGCGTCATCCTCATACCCTTTCAAAATGTCACGAATTTTCAACTCCACATTCTGTACCAGGAGAGAAACATAGCGGTATAAATTCAAGTTGATTTCCTTGGAATATTGATGGTAGGAAAAGAAGGTCAAAAAGAGCGTGGAAATCAAAAGCAACAATAAAAAAGAGATAATCAGCCTTCGGAAAATCCCTACTTTGCGAAGATACTTTTTGACGAAATTATTCCATTTAAATCTGAGCTTCCTCAAAAGCAAAAAACCTTTCATAAGCCAGTCTCCCCCAAACCATATCCTACCATAAACCATGGACGCAAGCGGCTTCTCCTGCGCCGCCATGCTTTCGTGAACAGTATACCACATTTTCCATATGATGAAAAGAAACGTCGCCTGCCGACTTTTGCGTCTGCAGGCGATGCTCCTTGCATGAAAGGTTAGCGTTTATTGTCTTCGTTGAAGGTTTCCAGTGCTTCTGATTTGCACAGCTCCTGTGCATCTCCAAACTCTTTTTCAGGGTCGGCATTGGGGTCTGCAAGAACCTTCTGCACAGCGCGGTCTACATAGGAGCCAAAGCTTGCCTTGCCGTAGAATTCCAGGCGGCCGACAGATTTGGCTGCTTCCAAAACGTCTTTATACTCAGCGGGGAATTCATAAAAATCAGTTACACTTATATCATCTCTGGGGATGATAACAGGGTTGGGCGCACCCTTGGTTGCCAGATTCTCGAAGTAAGAAGAAAAATATTCTTTGCTTTCATAGAATTTGATGTACTCCCATGCGGCCTCTTTTTTGGCGTCGTCTGCTGCTGCATTAATCACGTAGCACTCACCAGCGATTGCGGTGGTCTGTTCTCCGGAAGGACCTGCAGGAGGAAGTGACAGACCGATATCATCGGGGCTGATTCCATTTGCGACTGCCTCAGAAACCCAGTCGCCTGCGAAAGGCATCATACCGATTTTGCCAAGACCGAAATTGGTTACCAGGTCGGTGAATTTCAAAGTCATATCACTTTGAAGAACGCCTTCGCTCTTTAATCTCTGATAATACTTTGCGGCTTCGATAACGGCAGGGTCGGTAAATGTCAGCTCGGCCGTACCGTCTGGGTTTTCAACTGTTAAATCGCCGCCAGCCTGCCATACGTAATACTGGAAGAACCACTCGGTCCACTCTGCAGCCAGTGTGGCGTAACCGGTAATCTGGTTGTCGGGGTTGTTAATCTTCTTAGCTGCCTCAATGGCTTCATCCCAGGTTGCGGGTACGGACTCAATACCGGCCTCTGCAAAAAGGGCTTTGTTGTAGCCAAAGAGCATGGGGGCTACCTGACTGGGAATGCCGTAAATATTTCCGTCATGGGTAAACATATCTACGTACTCCTGTGTGAAATTTCCCCATTCGTCCCAGGAATCGGTATATTTGTTCAAGGGCTCTAAAATACCAGATGCAATATAGGAATCCATCATGGTAAAGGAGCATTTTACAAGGTCGGGGGCCGTTCCGGAAGCTACACCCTGATAAAATTCGTTGCCGGGGTCACCTTCCTTTACAACTTTATTCAGGGTAATCCAGGAATTTTCCTCTAAAAATTTCTGCTCCATGGAATCCGACCAGTCATCAGAATTACGGCTGGTTACCCATAAGGTCAGCTCAACAGGTTCATGCTCTGCATCTGCAGGCTGGACATCTGGATTCTGGGTATCGCCGTTATTCTCTGTGGGGGAAGGCGTATTCTGCTGGGTCTTTTTGTCGTCACCGCCACACCCTGCCAACAGAGTAACGCCCAAGGTAGCGGCCAATAGCATGCTGATTAATTTCTTTTTCATAAATTTCCTCCTTTTGTATGGTTTATTTTTTATCTGGAGACCGGCGCCAAGGCCTGTTTCGCTGATAGCATTATCATATCAAAAAAAATGTTCCCTGAAAATGAACTAAAATTAACGAAAATGTAGAAGAATGTCATTTTTCTTAAGGTATCAAGGAGAAAAGGAAAAAAGGAGTTGAAAAAAGTGACATAAAAGTAAGACCTGAACATTTTCCCAGGGAAAGGATTCCTTTATACTGATGAAAAAGAGTGGGAGGTGTAAGTGTGAGAGTAACTGAAAAAACAGGCAGCAATAAAAAATCAAATTACATTCTGCGAAAGAAACTGACGCCCTGGTGTATCCTTTTCTTCCCTATGGCGTTTACCCTGTGGTTGAAATATTATCCGATTTTCAGCGCCTTTTTTATTTCTTTATTTAAGTACGACCCCATAAATCCGCCGGGGAAGTTTGTAGGCCTTGAAAATTATACGGGCTTGTTCGGTATGCAGTTTTACTGGGAAGCGTGGCAGAATACTTTTATTTTTCTATTACTGCAGCTTGGCATGTGCTTTTTGATTCCTTTGATTCAGGCGCTTTTACTGAATGAACTGGTGAGGCTGAAGAAAGGTCTGACAACCCTGTATATTCTGCCTGCCCTGATTCCTACCTCAGTGAATGTAATTATCTGGAAATGGATATGGCATCCTGATTATGGTGTGGCGAATCAGATTGTGAAATTTTTCGGAGGAGAGCCTTTAAGCTGGCTCAGCGACCCGAAGCTGGTGAAGTTTTGCATTATTTTTCCCGGTGTTCTGGGAGGAGGATTGATGGTGCTTTTGTATCTGTCGGCGATTCAGGGAGTTTCCTCAGATATTATGGAATCTGCGGCGCTGGATGGGTGTACAGGCTTTAAAAAGATATTTTATATCATTTTGCCCAACATTTCCTTCATGATATTTATCCAGTTCATTATCAGTGTGATTACAACCATGCAGCTTTTGGATGCGCCCTATATGTATGCCTCAGGCGGGCCAAGCGGCGCCTCAACGACCCAGGGCATATTCATTTACAATGCCTTCAATCAGGACTTGAATTATGGCAGAGGTTCAGCCGCGTCAGTGGTGCTGCTGCTGGTTATCGCTGTGCTTACCATGGTGCAGATGCGGTTTGAAAAATCAGAAAAGGAATAGGGGGGAAGTCTGATGAAGAAAAGAAGAAGCAATGGGGCTGGATTAGGACACGGAAAATCTGAGCGCTTTCTGAAAACCGTAGCGGTCATAGTTTCTCTGTTGTTTGCGGCAGTAATGCTCTATCCTTTACTGTTTGCCGTATCCAGCTCCATGAAGGATAATACCAAGATTTATGAAGTGCCGCCAAAGATTCTGCCCGATTCTGCCAACAGTCTCACCATGGTTTTTGATTACAGTGGTATGAACTTTGAGAGCGATGAACAGCAAAAGGATGTGATGATGCAGGACAGTGTATTATCCATGTTTGCCATAAATTATAAGATGACCCAGGACTCCATAATGGAGATTCATGTATACGGTGTAAAAGACGGAAAAACCATGTTCCATTCCAGAGCACACCAGATGAAGCTGCAAATGGAACGCGATTACGGTATTTATAAATCCAGCGCCGTCAAGAAAGAAGTTCTTTTGCACGAAGAACGATATAGCAGAGCCTGTGAATCCATTGGTTATGAATATGATGAAAACGGACTGGATGTAAAGGAAATTAAGTTTTCACAGGAGATGTATGATAAAGTGGAGGATGTTCTGACGGAAGGCTTTGGTACCACAGGAGCTCTGAAGGGCACCGAAACCCATGTAAATAATCTTCTGAATCTGGAAAGCTTCCGCTATTATCTGGAGATGCCGGCATACATATATCCCAAAAGCGAACGTATTGCAAAGCTGGGGTTTATGACCTTTGTGCTTAACAGTGTGATAGTGATTGGCTTTGCCATGATTGCACAGGTATTTCTGTGCTCTGTCAGCGCCTTTGCCATCAGCAGACAGCTGTCGCCAAGAGCAGGAAAAGCGGTACTGCTGTTCTTCCTGGGGGGAATGATGGTTCCCTTTGCTAGTATTATGCTGCCTCAGCTGATTATGTATCGGCAGATGGGAGCATACAATAACTACCTTGCGCTGCTTTTGCCCTTTTTGTATCCGTATGGATTCTATGTATATTTGTATAAGGGATTTTTTGACCAGATTCCCGGCAGTTATTTTGAGGCGGCCTCCCTTGACGGGGCGGGAAGCATCTACCTGTATACCAGAATCTGTATGCCCCTTTCCAAACCCATTATTTCACTGATTGCGCTGCAGACCTTCATCAGCAACTGGAACGATTTCTTCTGGGCATGGCTGGTGACGGAGGATCAGAAGCTGTGGACGCTGAACGTGGCCCTTTACAATATTTCCAACAATATGGGAACAAAGCAGAATGCCATCATGGGTCTGTCGGTAGTAACAATTACGCCGGTAATCTTACTGTCCATTCTGTTCTCCAAACAGCTAAAGCAGAGCATTGTGGCATCAGGCGTGAAAGGGTAAGCAAGGAAAGGAGGAAAGCATGACGGATATGGAAAGCCTGCAAAAGATGGAGGACTGTCTTTTGCAGATGAAAATACAAAAGCCTGACGAGGAAGCAGTTAAGACCGTCAGGGTAACAGATTTTGGAGCAAAAGCGGACCAGGAGACGGACAACGCGCCGGCTTTTGCAGAGGCTCTTAAGTACTGCCGGGCACACGGGATTGGGAAGATGATTATACCAAAGGGAACGTATCATTTCCGCTCCTGCCCGGGGGATGCGCATCTTGCCCTGGACGGAATGGACAATTTCGTGCTGGAAGGGGAAGAAAGCGAGCTTCTGTTTGAAATGCTGGAATCGTATCTTTCTGTCCGAAACAGCAAAAACATTCTGGTAAAAAATCTGATTCTTGATTGGAACTGGGAAAAAGCGCCCCTGGCCAGCGTGGGGGTTGTGACAAAGGTCGCGTCAGACGGCAGCTTTTTTGAATGCTGTTTCCCGGAGTATGAGGATGTGGAGGCGGATATGAAGTTTTCCATCGTAGGGCCTTTTCACAGAACACGCTATACGCCAGGCTGCAGGGGAGGAATTGAATTTCGCCCCTACAGAAACGAGCATGTTAAGAAAACCGGAGACGCGGACACGGACAGAAAAATGCAGGCGCTGGTGCGGGAGCTGTCCGATATTTTAAAACCCCATCAGGAAAAGGTGGGAAAAGGGACTTTGCGCTTTTATACGGTAAATCCGGAATTTACCAGAAAACATTTTCATAGAGGAGACTGCTTTCGTTTCCGGCATTTTGAGTATACCATTGTCACCATCCCCATTTTGGACTCCACAGATGTGACCATGGAAAACATTACTCTGTATTCCTCTCCGGGAAACGGGTTTGTGGGAAACGGAGATGTAAGCGGACTTCATATTAAGGACTGCCGCGTGACGGTGCGGCCGGGAACAGCACGCAGTATTTCCACAGTGACGGATTGTCTGCATATATGCAATTCTCAGGGGAAATTTATCATCGAAAATTGTGAATTTGGATATGCAGGTGATGACTGCATCAATATACATGACAATTCTTCCATGGGAATTGTTCCGGTAGATAGTCATTCGCTGCTTGCCAAAGGAGTGAGAAAGGAGGTGGTACTTTATGAACAAGAATACCAGGTGGAGCTGCGCAACCCGGATTTATCGCCCACCGGTTTTGCATCCCGGCTGACCTCTGTTACTTACTATGAAGAGGACGAAACCTGTCTTCTGACATTTGAGGATGAACTGCCGCCAGGGCTCTCACCGGATACAGTACTTTGGAACAGGCGGTTTGAAACCCACAATTACATTATCCGGAGATGCCGGTTTGTAAACAACCGGGCAAGGGGCGTGTTATTGCAGGGCTCCAACGGTTTATTGGAGGACAATGTATTCGAAAACATTCAGGGAGCGGCTATTCAGATTGAAACGGGATGTGAATCCCGCTGGAGTGAAGGCCATGGAGTGAAAAATCTAATCCTGCGAGGGAATGTAATCCGCCATTGTGATTTAAACGCATGGCAGATGGCAGTGCTGTATATGGGCGTATACTTGCCGGATGGAAGGACGAAAGAGAGCGTATTTGATAACATTTTAATTGAAAAAAATACGTTTATTGACTGCCCCAGACAGGCAATGTTCCTTTCTTCCTGCAGGAACGTTCTTGTACGTGACAATGTGATTATCAATGCAGGACAAATATCGCTGGAAGAAAACTGTTATGGCTCCAGTACCATGGAAGCGCCCATTTACGGGGAGAAGTATCATGGAATCATTCAGTTTGAAAAGGCCGTAAACTGTACAGAGGAGCGGAACAAGATTTTATCAACATTACTTGATTAAAACGAAGGAGGACAACGATATGACTAAGAAAAATATTCTAATTGCAATGGCTGCAACAGGGATACTTTGGGCATTGGGAGGAAGCGGTATGACTGCCAAGGCAGCTCCGCCCGCAGAGGGAAACTGGACGCTTCTTCCTGCCGCATCGGATGAATTTGATGGAAATGAGCTGGACAGTACAAAGTGGAATAACGGTATCTGGTATGATGTGACATCAGCTTTGGCATTTTCCCCGTCAAATGTAACTGTCAGGGACGGCAATTTGGTTCTTACTGCAAAAAAAGAGAATTACAATGGGAAAAGCTATACTGCAGGTGCGGTGGAGTCCAAATTTGAAGTGCCGGGAACAGACAGCTATGTGGAGGTAAGGGCAAAGGCCCTGGATAAAAGAGCCAATGTGTTAAGCGCAATCTGGATGCAGTCCTCACCGTTAAGTGTGGTTATGGATCCTAATCCGGAAATTGATATTATGGAGACCTTCGATTACGGAAAGCTTAGCAGCACACTCCATATCTGGCGGCAGAATCCTTCTTCCCATGTGCAGATGGGGACCAATAACTGGAACACGGGCCTTCAGGATATCAGCGCGGATTATCATACCTACGGACTGGAGAGAAGGAACGGAAAGCTGAGATTTTATTTTGATGGCAGGCTTGCATGGGAAAAGGTATCCACAGTGGACGCTTTTGTGGAAATGTCGAGACATATGGTGCTCAGCCTGGAAGGCCATTTGGGAGCCCCTGTGGCAGAGCATCTGCCAAAAGAATTTTTGATTGACTATGTACGGACTTATTATGACAGCGACTTTGCGGGAATACCGGAGGATGGTAATTATCTTTTGGTAAACGCTAAGAGTGGAATGCTTCTGACAGTTCCGGACGCTTCCACGGAGGAGAGAAGGCAGCTGGTGCAGGCATCCCTTAATGGCAACAGCACTCAGTGGTGGAAGCTAAGCCGCAATGAGGACGGTACTTACTGTATGCAGAATCAGTTCAGCGAAAAATATGTGGACTTAAAAGCAGATCAGAGCGTTGCGGAAAATGGGGTGTCTATCATACAGTATTCTTATAATGGAGACAGTAACCAGAGATGGTATATCGTGCCCACGGGCGACGGATATTTCCGCATTATGTCCGCAATGAGCGGCAAGGCGCTCTGCGTAAAGGATGCCTCCACTGCAGAAGGAGCGCCCATCATTCAGTGGACCTTTGAAAATGAGGAAGACAGAAACGATGAGTGGATGTTTATGCCGTTTATACAGTAAAAGAAACCATGTGCGCTTGACGGCGACATTTACCACAAGGCAGATTTAAACCATCTATTTCAAAAGTTCCGGCTCCTCCCGCCGAATATAGGCTTCCAGCGTGTAGCGATCCACCAGGGCGCTGGAGGTTCCCTGGCGGGTGGTGCTGAGACTGAGATGATACCGTCCACGTGAAACTCACTTAGTGCGGAGATATTTTTATGCTCCTGTTCCAGAGAGCCATTGCTGGTGCGCAAAAGGACGGAATATCCGTGGGCGCTGGCGCAGGACAGAATGCCATGGATGGCAAGATGGGTGAATTCAGCAGAATTATTTTGCAAAATGAAATCTCCACATATTATCAAAGCAAAGGCGTATGGAACAGTAAACTGTGAACCATGCGTCTTTTGTTGCGCCCAAAGCGTGTGGCATTTTGCTAAGTTTTCCCTTGCGCTTATCTTAACGAGGGTTATAATAATGAGTAGACAAAAATATAAAAAGGAGCCTGCCATGAAATTTTTCCACCTCTCCGACCTGCACCTGGGGCTGAAGCTTATGAACCACGACCTCTGTGAAGACCAGTCCCATATCCTGGCCCAAATCGTGGAGCTGGCCAAAACCCACCGCCCTGACGCCGTTGTCATTGCCGGGGACATTTACGACAAGGCCGTTCTG
>CAPNGW010000047.1 GCA_948665105.1 uncultured Lachnospiraceae bacterium | reverse complement strand
CACGCCGTCGATGGCAATCTTCTCATTGAAGGTGGTGGCCACGTTCACCGCGTCCTGTCCGGTCATGGCGTCCACCACCAGAAGGGTCTGGGTCACATCCACATTTTTCTTAATGTCAGAAAGCTCGTTCATCATGTCCTCATCCACATGAA
The DNA here is from genome assembly GCA_948665105.1 of uncultured Lachnospiraceae bacterium. GTDB lineage: Bacteria > Bacillota > Clostridia > Lachnospirales > Lachnospiraceae > 14-2. The sequence goes on along the minus strand of CAPNGW010000047.1, from coordinate 11,415 downwards.
GGCGGCCTGCGGTATCCAGAATAACTACATTATAGTCATGCTTTCCTGCATGCTCCACAGCGGCTTTGGCGATGTTCACAGGCTTGTGGCCGTCACCCATGGAAAATACCTCCACCCCCTGCTTCTCACCGTTGACCTTAAGCTGCTGGATGGCAGCCGGACGGTAGATGTCACAGGCGGCCAGTAAGGGCCTTCTGCCCTTCTGCTTCAGCTTTCCGGCTATCTTGGCGGTGGTGGTGGTCTTACCTGCACCCTGGAGTCCGGCCATCATAATAACCGTAATCTCGTTCCCGGGCTTTAAGGACAGCTCCGTGGTCTCGGAGCCCATCAGGCTCACCAGCTCTTCATTTACAATTTTTATTACCATCTGGCCGGGATTTAGGCCGCTCATCACGTCCTGGCCCACAGCCCGCTCCTGGACGGACTTGATAAACTCCTTTACAACCTTAAAATTGACATCGGCCTCCAGAAGGGCCATCTTGACTTCCTTTAAGGCGGCCTTTACATCGGCTTCCGTGAGGAGGCCCTTGCTTCGTAAGGCCTTGAATACGTTTTGAAGTTTTTCCGATAAGCTGTCAAATGCCATGCTATAGCTCCTCTAAGATTTCATCGGAAAGCTGCCGGATATTCATTCGGACGGTTTCCTGGTTGTCTGTATCCGGTGTCCGGGTCAGCCGGTTTATCTGTTCTATCTTTTCCTTTATCCTCTGGAAACGCTCCAGCAGGTGAAGCTTCTTTTCATAACCGTCAAGCAGCTTGTCACAGCGTTTCACCAAATCGTGGACACCCTGACGGCTGATCCCCTGCTCCTGTGCAATCTCACTTAAGGATAAATCATGAAATACCACATCTTCATAAATCATTCTCTGGTGTTCAGTCAGCAGCTCCCCGTAAAAATCATAGAGATAGGTCTGCAAAACTTTCTTTTCCATGTCTCATCACCTTGGATATCATACAATAAGATTCGGATGGTGTCAAGTGTTTTTTCTTTACATTCTGTTATTGATAATACTCACTGCTCTCACCGTCCCGGTTTACTCTCAGGGCGTTATTCTCCTCAAGAGCCCCTTTAAAGGTCAAGGGGATACTCCGCTTCCTCAAACGTTCCGTATATCTTGTGGCAAACAGCAAAAACAGCACGTACACATATGGCAGTCCCAGATTGGTCTCAAGGAGAGAGTTGATGACAAGAGTCAGAAGCTTATCACCCCAGGAGGCAAAGCCTGCACTGCGAATCCCACCTAGAAGGAGAGCCGTCTCCCAGCCCAGCTGCACCAGAATACCGATGGACAGCATCCAGCCCACAGGAAACTTCTGAGCCGACTTCTGGTGGCGCAGGTTCCAGATAATGACTCCCAGATAGCCCACCAGAAGAATCAGGGCCATATACCCGTGATACGCACCGGTGGTACGCTGGATAGTAATGGGGGCTCCGCCGCCGAAGGTCTGTGCCAGCAGGGGACAACAGAACCACCAGAGCAGAATCAGCAAGGTCCATTCCTTCAGATTCCTGTCCTTGGATATCCAAAGCCATATCCAGGTAAAATTGGTAAACCCATAACTCATGCTCATCCAGAGGAGTACCCAGAAGAGGCTGTAGCCTTCGCTGATACTGCGGGAATGACAGATGAGGTGAAAGATTCCAAAATCCACCAGCATGTACAAAACACCTGCCATAAGGCCCACCAGCACTGTCATATATTTTTTCTGTCTGATAAGGAGCAGGGCCAAAACCAGTAAGAAGGCTGTATCCAGCCAGATGTACATGGGGTCAAACTGCCTGCGTGCGATGATGTCTGTCATGTTATCACAGTCCTTTGCTCTTATTTCTGTAGATCATTGTTTGTAAATTCCAATATAGCAAATATTACATGGACTCGCGCACAATGTCAAGGAAGCAGTAATAAAAGCAGTAAAGATACTCTGACACTTCATGGGCCAGCGGTATTCCACAAAACAGCTTCAGCTTTCTTGACCCTCCATTTTATCAAATATAACCATATAGACAAGCATTTCGTGGTCACTTAAAAATTCCGTGATTGTGTCAACAGCAACCTTTAGCGCCTGATCCTTGGGATAACCATACACACCACTTGAAATCAACGGAAATGCGACAGATTCACAATTATTATCTGCCGCAAGCTTCAGGGACTCGCGATAACAGCTCTCTAAAAGTTCTTTCTCGCCCTTCTGTCCTCCCTTCCACTTAGGACCGACTGTATGAATCACATACTTGCATAACAGTCTATGTCCGCCTGTAATTTTAGCCTGTCCAACCTTGCATCCACCAAGTTTCATACATTCAAAAAGCAGTCCCTTGCCAGCGGCTTTATGTATGGCGCCATCAACACCGCCACCACCTAAAAGGGAAATGTTCGCAGCGTTCACAATGGCATCGCATTCCATTTTTGTTATGTCATTTCTTATAATTTGTATTGGCATTTTGTCTCCTCCTGCTTACCAAAATCACAACCGCCACAGCCCCGCCTAGTATAACCACAACTCCTGCAATGGCTCCGAAAAACAGCGGCTTATTATTGTAAAACTGTACCCAGCGGTTGGTGGTAACGTAGAAATTCTGTACCTGGGATATCGCCGCATTTCCTGCTGCATCGGTGGACACCACCCGCACAGAATGGGCGCGTATGGAGTCCCCGGGTATTCCGAAGGAAAAGTCAGTCTGCTCCTGGGTCATCTGTAAAATCTCCTCTGACGACCAGGACCGACATTCCTCATCATCCAGGTATGCCACCACAGATTCCAGCTTCAGGTTATCGCTGATATCCATCACCACCTCCATATTTTCCACAGGATAAGTAGTTTCATCCTCCAGGTTCGTGAAAATCAGATTCGGATTGGTTTTATCCACACCAAAGCCAATCTCTGTATTCTTGGTATCCAAGGTATTTTCCGCCACATTTCCTGCCGCATCCTGGGTATGAGTTACAATGCGGTATACACCATCGTCCATAAACAGTGTTTTGGGAATTCTGTATTCATACTGATACCATTGTCCTTCCCCACTTAAATCCCGTACCTGGTAATCCGCATTTTCCACAAGCTCAATGGTCCGGTCATTTTTAAAGAGGGTAATCTTCAAATTGCTCAGGGGGTCCGCATTGATTTCATAGATTGCAATGTCCACCGGCTCCTTCACGAAAGTTCCGTTTATCTGTCTGGTAGCCTCGTCAATATCGTAGGTGGAGCCTTCCCTGTTGACGGAAAAGCGCATCTGGGGTAACTGTTCACCGCTTCCTTGTGCCACCATATCCGTGATCTCATTTCCGGCAAAATCTCTGGCGCTACAGGTCAGTGTATAGATGGCATCCGCATCCAGGTTTTCCACAACATATAGGTATTGGGAGCCCTCTGTCACTGTCTGAACGCTTCCTTTTTCTGATAAATCTACTGTTTCAAATTTCCCATCCCGATTTCGGATAGTTGCCATCAAAAGCGGGACGAAAGCTTCCCTGTCCAGGTTGGTATCTTCCACCGTAATTATGAACCCAATCTTCTCCTCCCGGTTTGCAGAGGCGTGTTGAATCCCCTCCACAGAAATCACCGGCTGCGTCATATCCACTGTCAACTGCTCTGAGGTATACACATTCATTTCATTGCCGGAACGGTCCTGATACTCCACGGTAACTATGTAATCGCCATCCTCCTGTATGTCGAAGGTTCCGGTGTGAACATCACCGCCGCTCATGGTCCAATTGGGCTGCACTGCATAAGGAGTTCCTCCATCCTTGGAAATGCTGACCGTGACATCCTCACTGTAGAAGTTGGCCTCTGTAACAGAAATTGCGGCCTGTATTGTGCCGTCGTAGTAGGACACGCCGCCTGCGGTCTGTACAGGGTCATTGTAAGTGATATCGGCTGTGGGCGAAATTGCATCGGTCACCAGTATCTGATTGTCCGTAAAAGAGGTCTCTCTTCCGGATACATCCTCTGCAGTAAAGGATACCTGGCCTCTGAACTGGGGTGGTATCTCAAAGGAGTAGGAAGCCGTATTTCCGTCAAAGGCCATTCTCTCCCTGCCCACCACCACATTGACGGCCCCTTCATTTACTGTGCTTACACCGGTCTGCAACTCATAGGAATAAGTAAAGCTGTTAATTCCGGAGGTAGTATCTGCGGCTTCTAAGGTAACTGTCACCGGCGCCCGGTAAAAGCTGAAGGTTAAGGCCTCAATAACTGTGGACAATACCGAAGTAGAGTACCGAATGCTAAGGCCCTCCGGGTTTGTCTTGTCTATCAGAAGCTTATCCTGGGTAATGTCAATGGCATCGGTAATACCCTGGTCATTTTTCAGGTATACGGTTTTGGGATTGCCGCCCTCCTGGGTGACAATCAGCGTGTCGCTCCACAGGTTTCCGGTGAGCTTGTTGGAAACGCTGATTTGATATCCCTCCGGCGCAGCAATGGTTGCATTACCGGTGTACCAGCCCGATGCATTCAGGGTGGAGCCTGCAATGGTATAAGGCACCTGTGGGGGCGCTAAATAATCTACCCTAAGGGTGTATGTCTTATCCGTGGGGTAGTAATACTCGTCACCGGCCTTTTCTGCCTTTACCACCACAATTCCCACCGTGGCATCCGCAAAGGTCAGTTTCCCCGTGGAATCCACAGACGCCAGCTCTTCCCCTGATATGATGGAATAAGTAATGGCTCCGGTTCCATATCCCTTGCCGTTTAAGTCTGATGTATCAGGTACTTCTTTTACAGGATTGGAAAAGGCATTTCCATATATCAGATTTCCTGGCATGGGTGTTTCAAAGGCAATGGCCTGGGTGTCCTTGTCCACGGTAATTGTATGCTCTGTCCATGTGGCGTTGTACTGGTTGTCCTGGGCCTTTGTGGCACGGACAGTAAAGGTTCCGGGCTTTTTGATACTGAGCTCTCCCGTTTCCCTGTCAACGGTGGCTGCCTCTGTCCCGCTTATTACCTCATAGGTAATGGCCCCTGTTCCGGTTCCACCGGTGGTTGTAAGGTTGTATGCATTGTTGTTCCGGTTGAAGGTTACTTTGTCAGGTGTGCTCTGGGCAAATTTTAAAGCACTCTGAGAAGCTCGCTCAATGGCTAAGGTATATTGAAGAGAACCACCCCTGTAACAGTCATCCTCCGCTTTCGTGGCTGTAACCTTTACGGTTCCATGGCCTAACAGCTCTATCTTCCCGGTATTTGCATCCAGAAGCTTGGCACAGGGCTGTCCACCGTTCTCGCTGGCTGTGATTTCATAGGTCAAAGGGCCTGTTCCCATAGCGCCTGTCAATGTATTCTGGTACGTTCCTCCTGCTGTATAAGTAACCGTGGGCTTTAACGTACCAAAGGCAAGCTGCTGAGTCCCCTTGTGAATGGTCAGTGTATAAGAAGAACTTGCCGCATCATATTGAGTGTCGCCTGCTTTCTCTGCTATGATTTTGACTTTTCCGGCTTTGTACACGTTTATCCTTAAGTTCTTTACATCAAGCTTCGCTATTTCCTCAGAGTTGGCTGCCGGGTCGCTGTCATCCGCCATGGCAAGGCTATATGTAATCTTCCCTGTTCCGTCTCCCTCCTTAAGCTCCATCAGCGGAATGCTTGTGCCGTCGTCACCATATGTCATCTCGTCTTCTGTCCTTGGAAATTCAAATTTCCCATTTTCCGCTACAGAAACGGTCAGATAGTACTCCGCACTTGCCTTCAGGTATTGAGTTCGCTCCTCCAGGCTTGCGGTTATCTTGACTTTTCCGGCATTTAAAGCTGTTACCTCTCCGTTTTTATCAATTTCTACAACATTTTCTCCTGCCGGGTTTCCCCCTTCCAACACTTCCACCTTATATTTAACCGTTTTCCCCTCTAAATCATAAGCGCTGACTGCCGGATTTGAGAATGGCTCCTCCCCAAAAGTCATCTTCCGGGGAGCGTCCTCTGTATAGGAATCGTACTGAAATCTAAAAGAGGCATCTTCCGGCTTTTTATCCATCGTGAAATCGTAATTCGTTGTATCTGTCTGGAAGCTTACCCCTTCCTTGGTTTGGGGAAGATAGGTATCCTTCGGCTTCACCTGGAAGGTATATTCCTTCCCCTTATATAAGTTCAGAGGACCATATGCTCCATTTTCATCTGTCTCCGCTTGAAGTTCTTTATAACCACTTATGAGAATGTCTGCATTTTTGACAGGATTCCCATTCATATCAACCACTTTACCGCTTACTGCGATTTCATCAATAGCCGCCATTTTGATGTCCAAATTTCCATTTCGGTGGGCAGCCGTAATCAATACATTTTCCTGCTTTATATCCTCATACCCGTGAGAGGAAATTTGAAAAGTAACAGTTATCTCGTCTTTTCCGTCCAGGTGGGCGGAAAAATCAAATGTCACAATCCCGTCTGCATCTGTTTGCGACCTAATTTCGCTTCCCTCAACGGATGCCATTACCTCTGCTCCTTCAATACCCTTTCCGGTGGGGTCTAAGACCGTAATAGAATATCCCTGTGTCCCGTCCTTTTTCACGGATACAAGGCATTCTGTATTTGCAGAATTATATTTGTCTGCCTCCCCGGCCTTTGTGGCACTTAAGATAAAGCTACATGGTCGCTTCACCGTAACCATTCCGTTTCCATCTATCTTTGCAGCAGAACCGGCATCATCCTTCAGGGTATAGGAGACAGCTCCATCTCCAGTTCCTCCAGCCGTAGAAAATTGATATTCTCCAGCTTGGGAATATGGCAGGACCGTACCAGGCTCCAGCTTCTTTCCATCATATGTAAGGTAAAAATCTGCCTGATCTGCCACCGTAATTTCAAGGGTATACTCTGCCTGGACCGCCAGATACCCGGCGCGCTCCGCAAGCTCTGCCCTGACCGTAACAGTTCCCGCCTTTAAGATTCTAAGCTCTCCCTCTGCATTACTGGAAAATTCCGCACAGTCCTCACCTGCTGTAATACTATAGACAGGCTTGATATCCTCATCGTCAGGCGCCGGAGCCTGGGCGCTGGTTGCCAAGTTGGTAAAGGTAGCATCTTTACTATAGGGAATGGTGGCAGGACCCGGTGTTTCAAATTGAAAGGTATTGTCTATCTCTTTTGCTGTCAAAATAACATTCACATTGTCTGTTTTATTCTCATGGGGCACCTCTATCGGGTTTTCTGAGATAGCTTTCCTAAATCCTGCGGTCTCCACAGTATAAGTAAATCTCACTGGTGAAGCAGTAGCATCCGGAAGCTTATCCGTAATCTCCTGAAATTCCGCCACTCCATCCTCACCTGTGGTCTTTTCCATTGTTTCCAGGATATCTGTCCCATTTCCGTCAAGGATATTTACCGTCACCTTGGCATCCTTCACAGGCGTTTCACTTCCAGTCTCACCGGTATTTACTGTAAAAGTATACATACCCGTGTGTGTATCTGTTGCCGCCCGGGCGCTGTAGCTTCCCAGTGGATGACTGCCTACCACCATAAGGAGAGCCAGCAGTACCGCCAACACTCTTGTCCTGATTTTTTCTTTGGAATCCATCATTTTCTCTATTCTCCTTCGTTTTTAAATGCTACTCTATGATTTCTGCACTGCCAAGATAGCAAAGCTCAATATCCACTGAGAAATCAGAACCTGTTTCTGCTGTACCCAACTGCAGCACCGTTGTCTCATTTTCGGCTACCGCCTTATCCATACCAGTGTTTAACAGGGTGGTCTCGTTCATTGGCTGATGCAGAACCGTTGTTTCATTGCTGCCGCTTCCTAGTAAGGTGGTCTCCTCACTCTCAGCCGCCAGCTTCATAGTCGAAATCTTTTCCGTTATCATACCGCCTCCCAGCCGTCCGGTTCTCCGCTGCAGGGTCCCGGTGGGGGATATTTTGTCGGTGAGCCGCCCTCTTGATACATTCACAAAGCTTGGCTTATATTTCTTCTCTCCGGATTCTTCATTCTGCCTCCGAATGGATTCAATGGATTTGCGTGCCGTCGCTCCTGTGATATCCCCCACAACCTTGGGAATCTTCAACCAGAAGAACAGTACCACGGTGGCCAGGAAAAATAATCCACACAACAAAAATCCCACCAGAGACAAGGTTTGTAATAATTCAACTGTCATACGCTGCCCCCCTTCTATGAACCGAAAGCCGTCTCAATGGCCTGTCTGGTGTCCTCCAGAAGAGCAATGGTTGCAGCCTTTTTTTCATTGGTTTTATCTGTGGTAGTATCTACCGCTTTGATATTGGTCTCCACCTTCCCATACAGTGCAAGCAAATCCTCCCGGGTCAGCCCGTCTGCTTTAAGCTTGGTGGCATATTGTTGGAGAGAGCTGCGGGTCAGCTCATAAAGCTCCAGCTTTACAATCTCACTCTCATTTTCATTTGCAGCCACAAGGTCCACCAGTTCGTTTAGCCTTTCAAAGAAGGGAAGGTATACTCCTTTGTCACTGGCCTCCACCGTATTAATGGAAATATCCCGGTAAAAAATTCCGATATCCCGGTACACTGTGGCCATGCCCCTGTCTGCATAATCCTCAGGCGCGTAGTTTATCACATCGTCAAACCACTCCACGGCGCTTTTCATCTTTGTCACCTGATTATCACTGCCATCGCCATAATCGTAGTAATACCAGAAAAGCTTGCCTGTCTCAAAGCAGATTTCCACATAATGCTCCGGATTCTCAAGAAGCTGGCTCCGATGATTTTTGATTTGCCGGACCAGCATGTCCTGTTCCTCTACCGAAAAGATAGAGTCATTTTCCTTAATAGCCTGTATCAGGCCCAGATAGGCCTCCTTCTCACCGGCTTTTCCGGGAATGGCGATGCAGTCTGCATAAAGCTCTACCTTCTGGCTATAATCTGCCGTCTTGGCGGCCTCCTCCAACACACTGTCATAGTTGTCGGTGGCCTTCGCCTTGGCCGCCTGATTCAGTGCGATGCCGCTGATACCAAAGGCTGCCGTCAGTACCGCCATGGTGATAAATCCCCCCAGCTTCCGTTTCTGCTTCTTCCGGTACTTATCATCAATTTCCTCGTAATGCTCCAGGGCATACATAAGCTCTGCGCAGGACTGGTATCGGTCCTCAGGATTGCGCTGAACACATTTTAATAAAATCCGCTCCAATCCACTGGATAGGTTGGGATTGATTTCCCGAATGGGTTTTATCTCATAGGGAGGCTCGCTGGGATTATAGCCCGTCACCAGATGGTACAGAGTAGCTCCCAGACAGTAAATATCGGTTCTGGCATCCGTCTGGCCCATTCCACCAAACTGCTCCGGCGCCGCATAGCCCACTGTTCCCAGACAGGTAGTGTCCGCCAGATTTTTTTCCTTGAATTCCCGGGCGGTTCCAAAATCAATCAACGTCAGATTTCCGTCCGGCTTCAGCATAATATTGGAAGGCTTCATATCCCGATAGATAATGGAGGGGGTGCGGGAATGAAGGTACCCCAGAACATCGCAAAGCTGCCTGGCCCACTCAATCACATATTCCTGGGGCTGGGCGCCAAATTCCTCCAGTGACTTGCTTAAGGGATTTCCCTCTATGTAATCCATCACAATCAGAAAGGTATGCTCATCCTCGATAACGTCCACGATGCTGGGGAGATTGGGATGCTTTAATTTTTTCAAAAGCTCCGTCTCCACAATCAGTCCCTGCTTCACCGCTTCAAAATCCATGACGCCGTCTTTTCGCACTTCCTTGATTGCCCATGTCTTATTTGCTTTTTCATTGATGGCCATGTATACAACGCTCATGCCGCCATGGCCGATTTCACTTAAAATTTTATATTTTCCATCTACAACGGAGCCTATTCCAAGCATCTTTTGTCCTCCGGTTTCTTATTCTGCCTGTCCTGCTGCTGAAATTAAAAGGTGCGGATGGTGACAACTGTAATATTATCCCGCTCCTGTCTTTGCTTATTTAGCTCAATCAGCTTCCCTTCATTGGCCCGCATCATCTCTGCATTCATCATGTTTCCGGGGTGAAAAGCGTAAAAAATTTCTTCTTCGCTGATTTCATGGCGAAATCCATCGCTGCACAGCATATAGACGCCGTCCTTCAAGGTTTCTCCAAAAAAGAACTCCGGGTACACCTCCTCGGAGGCGCCGATACATTGGAGCAACACGCTCCTGCGGGAGTCGCTTTTGGCCTGCTCCTCTGTGAGAACTCCTAACTCCACCTCCCGGGCCACCACGGTTTGGTCTTTGGTCAGAAGCTTTACCTGCTGTCCTATCTCATATGCCCGGGTATCACCCACGTTCATAATATAATACCGCTCTGATGTCAAAAGCAGCGCTGTCACAGTGGTTCCCATGCTGACAGCATAGCCTTTTCCGTAATTTTTGATTTTTGTGTTATATTCTGCGGCAATTTCCGTCCATGCTCTGCGGATATCCGCGTCCGTAAAGGGCTGAGCGCACAACCCGGGTAGCTGTTCCCTGGCCCATTTTTGAAATGCATTTACCAAAGATGCGCTGGCCACCTCTCCCTTTGCCAGCCCTCCCATCCCATCACAGAGAACCGCAAGCACCATTTTTCCCTGAAGAGTATTGACTGTCTGGACAAAATAGCTGTCCTGGTTGGTGTCTTTTTTGATTCCCACATCGGTACTTGCAGAAATAATATAGTTCATAGCCTTGCTCCTTTTATCTTCCCTTTATTTCTATTGGAGATAGAATACAAATTCTTCGTTGGCCAGCCTGATTTTCGTTCCTTGTTCCAGCTTTGTCTCCAGATTACTCTGTATCATGACGCCGTTTACATAGGTATGGTTGGTGGAATTGGTATCCATCACATAAAAGACGCCGTCACGGTTGATGATATTGGCGTGGCTGCGGCTGACAGCCGTGTTGTCGCTGACAAAGTAATCCACATAGCTTTTCTCTTTGCCGATACGATACACCGGCTTGTCCAGCATAATCTTCTCATTGTTCCGGCTGCGAATCAGATAGGGCTGCTGCACAGTCTGCTCCTGAATGGCGATCAATACCGTAGTTTCACCGATGCTTCCCTGACTCAGCACCGTGGTTTCTCCAAAGCTCATGGTCTGGCCCTGGAGCGCCTCCTGGGTGTAGGATGGAGGCTGTGCAGTTGGTTTCGGTGCAGGCGGAACTGCTGGCTGCAATGTGTTTTGTACAGTTATTGCATTGGGCTGTACTGTGGATTGACCAGACGGGGTGGACTGTACTGTCGGCTGGACAAACGAAGGGGACTGACCGGGGATTGCAAAACTCACATCGGCAGAGGGCATGGCTATATCCGCAGGAACTGTCTGGCCCTTCTTGGCTGTCTTTGCCGCCTTGGTTGTCTTGGCCGTCTTGACTGTCTTGGCCTTTTTTTCAGCCTTTTGCTCTTTATAAATTGCAGCATTCTCCTTGCTGTAATGCATCATTAATCTCAGCATACTCATCTTCTTGCCGCCTTCTGCCGTCCCGGCCTGCTGGGCCTGGTCCTGCATTGG
>CAPNGW010000046.1:5370-11570 GCA_948665105.1 uncultured Lachnospiraceae bacterium | reverse complement strand
GCAAGGCTGGAGATACAGGACTGGTGCAGTCCTGCCGCCGGAGAAGAGGGATGGCTTCCCGCAGAAGCCAGGGACGTGGATAAGGCGAAGCTCTGTCCCCAGACTGTTCGGGGCGTGTGCACTCATGAATGCTTTCCCGGAGCAGAGCTTTTCACCCCCGCCGGAGAACACTGCATTGATTTTGGACAGAATATGGCGGGCCTGGTTTCCTTCCAGGTACAGGGTAATCCCGGGGACAAGGTGGAATTTACCTGCTTTGAGGCCCTTAATAAGGATGGAAATGTCTACACGGAGAATTTAAGGAGTGCAAAGCAGACCATCACCTACTACTGTAAGGGGGAGGGCTGGGAGCATTACATGCCCAGGTTCTCCTATCAGGGCTTTCGGTATATACACATCCGCTCCTGGCCGGGCCGGTGTGACCCCGCCAAAATAAAGGCGTATGCGGTTTACTCGGACATGACATTTCATGGGAGCTTTACCTCCTCCAGCGGGCTGGTGAACCGGCTTATGGAAAATATCCGATGGAGCATGAAGAGCAATTTTGTGGATATCCCCACGGATTGCCCCCAGCGGGATGAACGGCTGGGATGGACGGGGGACGCCCAGATTTTCTCTGAGACAGCGGTGTATCTGGCCAATGTTTACGGCTTCTATGAGAAGTGGCTGCTGGACGTGGCGGGAGAACAGTACGAGGATGGCGGAGTTCCCCACCTGGTGCCGGACATCTTAAGATTTGAGGACCAGTCCGGGGACTGGCTGCTGTCCCAGGGAACCCATTCTGCCGCAGCCTGGGCCGACGCCATTGTGCTGATTCCCTGGCGGCTGTACCAATATTACGGAAATAAAAGGATACTGGAAACCTTTTATGATAATATGAAGGGCTGGATTGACTTTATGTGGCAGCATTCGGAAGGCTATATATGGAATTACAGGCTGCAGTTCGGGGACTGGCTGGCGTTGGATGGTGATGAGGAGAGCTACTTTGGAGCCACCCCCAATGAGCTGACCTGCACCGTATATTTTGCATACTCCACCAGCATTTTTCAAAAGATTGCAAGGGTTCTTGGACGGGAGGAGGACAGCCGGACCTACGGCGCCTTGTACCACTCCATCCGCCAGGCATTCCTAGGACGGTTTTTGGAGCCGGAGGGAATGCTTACAGTAAGAACTCAGACGGCCCTTGCCATGGCATTACATTTCGGGCTTTTGCCGGAGGAATACAGGGAACAAAATGCCAGGGAACTGAAAAAACAGATTCAGGAAAAGGGCAATCATATGACAACGGGATTTATGGGAACGCCCTGCATTCTTATGGCATTATCGGAGAACGGCTTTGTGGAGGAGGCCTATGACCTGCTGCTTCGGGAGGAGTACCCTTCCTGGCTGTATCAGGTGAAGAAGGGAGCCACCACCGTGTGGGAGCATCTTGATGGGATGAAGCCAGACGGAAGCATGTGGAGCAGCGATATGAATTCCTTCAACCACTATGCATACGGGGCGGTTGCCGCCTGGCTGTATACCCAAGCGGCGGGAATCCAGATTCTGGAGAATACGCCGGGCTTTACAAGGTTTAAAATACAGCCAAAGCTCTCGGACAGGCTCCCAAAAGGGTGTGCCTCCATAGAAACGCCTTACGGCAAAGTGGAGGTTTCCTGGGAGATGGAAGGGGCAGGAGGTCTTCTTAAAATGGAGCTTCCACCGGGCACACAGGCAGAGATTGTTCTGGAACCATATATAGAAGTAAAAGAGAGTGGAGAATTATCCTTCACGGTACAAAAGGGATATCGAAAAGCTGTAACCGGCTCTGGTATCCACACCATTTCATACGGTATCAATAAGGTACAAGCAAAATAAAAAATCTAAAACAAGGAGGAACAGTTCTATGAAGTTCAAAAAAGCAGTAGCTGCCCTTATGGCAGTAACCATGGTTTTTGGTCTTGCAGCCTGCGGTTCCAAGCCCAAGGAGGATGCAAATGCCGGTGACGGCGAGAAGGATGTAAAGACTCAGGATGAGGGCAACGAACCGGCAGAGGAGAATACCGGTGACGAGAGCGGTGAAGCGCCCCAAGGGAACGGGGAATTCGTCTACAAGGAGGCTGAGCTTACCATGTCTGTTGACGCAGACGAAACATTGGACGGAATTGAGGCCGTATGTGCCAAAGCCGAAGAACTGCTGGGGATCAAGGTGAATATTGAAATCCGGCCCGCAGGGCTGGAGGGAGAATCCCTGATTCGTACAAGACTGTCCTCCGGCGACATGACCGATCTGGTAATCGCAGGCGGAGGAACACAGCTTGAAATGATTGAGGCTTCCAAGTACTACATCAGTCTCAATGACACCGACATTCCCGATAAAATTGACGACATTGTGAGAAATGAGATGACTGCCAGCGATGGCAATATGTACGGAATTCCCATCGGAACATCCATGAGCGCATGTATTTTGTACAATCGTGAGATGTATGAGCAGTATAATCTTGAGATTCCCAAGACCTGGGATGATTTCCTGGAAAACTGCAGAATCTTAAAGGAAGCGGGGGAAACCGCAATTATCGGTACTTATGCAGATAACTGGACAGCACAGGTTCCACTTCTGGCTGACTGGTACAATGTAAACCTGGCGGAGCCTGATTTTGTAGAGAAGTTCACTGCAGGGGAGGCAAAATTTGCAACCTCAGAGGCAGCAGTGAAAACCTGGAATAAGTTCGGCGACTTGATTGAGTTCTACAACGAGGACTACATGGCGGCTACTTATGATGACGGCTGCGCCATGATGGCGGAGGGTGAAGGTGCACACTGGTTCATGCTGACCCAGGCCCTTTCCAACATCTATTCCTTGTACGACAAGGAAACTGTGGATAACATCGGTATCTTCGGGATGCCAGATGAAGACCCGGACAAAACCGGACTGATTGTCATGGGATGTAATGGGCTGTTCGGAAACAAGAATACCGGAAAAACGGAAGACATCATGCGGTTTATTGAATTCTATATCTCTGAGACCGGACTGGACGCATACTGTGAAGCGCAGCTTCCCGACGGACCCGCGCTGGTGAAGGGCTATCAGCTTCCCGAAGGATCTTACCGCGCAGTAGCTGAAGACATGATGGCATACTTTGACGAGGGAAGAACCACACCCAACATGGAGCTTGTATTGCCGGTAAAGGGAAGCAACTGCCCTGCAATCTGTGTGGAAGCAGCTTCCGGCCAGGTGGACGGTAAGACCGCAGCAGAGAAATACGACGCGGACTGCTATAAGATTGCCGTTCAGATAGGCTTGGGCTGGGACGAGTAGAAGCCTGGTAATTCAGAGATAAATCCAGGGGATGGAAGGAAAGCTTATGGATAAGAAGAAAACATACAGTATATGGTTTTTGATGCCTGCACTTGTGATATTTGTCATATTTTATATTATACCCACCGTTTCTTCCTTATATTATAGTCTGACGATATGGAGTATTGACGGCGCCGAGTTCTGTGGCCTTGACAACTTTAGGATGTTCTTTTCCGAGAACTCTCTGAGCATTGGAATCAAAAATACATTGATATTTTCCGTGCTGACCTGTCTGATTAAGGTGATTCTGGGATTTGTCATTGCGCTGTTTTTAACCAGCGGCATACGGACAAAAAATCTTTTGCGCTCCATAGTTTTCTTTCCCAACCTGATTAGCACCGTGGCGGTGGGCATTACCTTCAAGGCTTTGCTCCACCCCACCAAGGGACTTTTTAACAGGTTTTTGGACTTGTTCGGGGCAGGTGGGACGGACTGGCTGGGAAATGCCGATTTGGCGTTGTACTCCGTCATCGGTGTGGACGGCTGGAAGGGCTTAAGCGTGGCGGTGGTGATTTTCATTGCGGGAATCATCTCTGTGGACAAGACCTACTATGAAGCGGCGGAGATTGACGGCGCAAGCTGGCTTCAGCGCCTCCGCTATATCACCCTGCCTCTTACCAGAGGCTCACGAAACAGTATTATCATCCTGTCCTTTATCGGTGGATTGCGGCACTTTGAGCTGATTTGGTCCATGACGGGCGGGGGCCCCGGCTTTGCCACGGATGTGCTGGCATCCATTATTTACAAGCAGTATGCCGACGGATTCTATGGATTATCCACAGCAGGTAATGTGATTATGCTGGTGCTGATTGCATGTCTGGCATTCCCGCTTCAGGCATTTTTGAGAAGAAGAGAGGTGGACTAGAATGAAAAAACGCAGAATTGTCCTTTGGATTGGGGATATTATAGGCTGTATCACAGCGTTTTGTGTATTTATAATCCCGTTCCTCTTCATGCTGGTCAATGCACTTAAAGACAGAAAAGCGGCAAACAAATTAAGCATCAGTCTGCCGGAAGAATTCATGTGGGAAAATTTCTGGGAGGTGATTCAGACCAGAAACTTTCAGATACTTACGGCCTTTAAAAACAGCGCCCTCATCACCCTGGCCTCCCTGGTTGTACTGATATTTTTAGGCTCCATGGCCGGCTATGTGATTCAGAGAAGAAGTGACAGAGTGGTGAAAATCGCCAATATTTGCATTATGATTGGTCTGATGCTTCCACCGGCGATTTTGCCCACCATAAAATTATTACAGCTTACACATTTGTACAAAACCTTTGCTTCCATCGTGATTATGGAAGCGGTGATGGAGCTGCCCTTTACCATTATGCTGTATCGCGGCTTCATCAGTACCATTCCCAACGAACTGGAGGAGGCTGCCTGCATTGACGGATGCAGCCGGTGGGGAATGTTTTCAAAAATCATTTTCCCCCTGCTTAAGCCCATCACAGCTACGGTGATTATCCTGAATGCAGTGACCATATTCAACGACTTTTCCACGCCGCTGTATTTCTACCCCGGCGCAGACAACGCCACTGTGCAGCTGACCCTTTACAATTTCATCGGTCAGTTCTCCAGTTCCTATAACTTACTGTTCGCAGATGTTGTGCTGATTGTACTGCCCATGCTGGTTCTGTTTATCATCTTTAACCGCAGGATTGTCAGCGGAATGGTAGCAGGCTCTGTGAAGGGATAGGAGGCAAAATTATGACAGAAGCACAGCTTCGTAACAAAGCAAATGAATTGCGGCGCAGTGTGGTGGAGCTGGTTTACAAAAGCCAGACCGGCCATATCGGCGGAGACTTGTCGGAATGCGACCTGATGACTGCACTGTACTATGATATTATGAATACAGACCCCAAACGCCCGGAGGATCCGGACCGGGACCGGTTCGTGTTGAGCAAGGGCCACTGTGTGGAAACGTATTATGCCATATTGGCGGATAAGGGGTTTATTGATAAAAAAGAGCTTGAGAGCTTTTCCAGGTACAAAAGCCGTCTCATAGGACATCCCAACCGTCAGATACCGGGCATTGAGGTGAATACGGGAGCCCTGGGGCACGGACTGCCCCTGGCCTGTGGCATGGCTCTGGCCGGAAAGCGTCAGAACAGACAGTATCGGGTGTTCTGTCTGATGGGTGACGGAGAGCTGGCGGAGGGCTCCATCTGGGAAGCGGCCATGTTTGCGGCCAATTACAGGCTGGATAATCTCTATGCCATTCTGGATCGAAACCACCTGCAAATCAGCGGACCCACCGAGGACGTAATGAGGCTGGAGCCCCTTTCAAAAAAGTGGGAGGCCTTCGGCTTTGAGGTGATGACCATCAATGGAAATAATATGGAAGAAATTTTAAAGGCATTCGATTACCTGTCCACCGTCGCCGGAAAGCCCAAGCTAATCCTGGCGGATACCGTCAAGGGCAAAGGCGTATCCTTCATGGAGAACGGAGTAAAATGGCATCACGGCAGCCTTACCGAGGAGCAATATCAGGCGGCAATGGCAGAGCTTAAGGAAAGTGAGGTGGAGCTGGTATGAAAAAAGCGTGCCGGAAGGCAATGACGGAAACATTACTGGAGCTGGCCAGGGAGGATGGGCGCATTCTTGCGGTGACCTCAGACGCCAGGGGCTCCGTCACACTGGAGGAATACGCAAAAGAACTGCCGGACCAGTTTGTGGATGTGGGAATTGCGGAACAGAATGAAGTGGGTGTGGCAGCAGGGGCGGCTTCCTGTGGCATGATACCCTTTGTGTGTGCACCGGCGCCATTTTTAAGCGCCAGAAGCCTGGAGCAGATTAAGGTGGACGCGGCATACTCCAACTTGAATGTGAAAATATGTGCTGTCAGCGGCGGTGTCAGCTATG
>CAPNGW010000046.1:0-5360 GCA_948665105.1 uncultured Lachnospiraceae bacterium | reverse complement strand
CACCACGCCATTTATGACCTGGCAGCCATAAGGCCCATGGAGAATATCACGGTGCTTTTGCCCTCCGATGCAATCCAGGCTGCCTGGATGACCCGGCAGATAGCCATAAAGAAGGGGCCGGTCTACATGCGCATGGGCAGAGGGGCGGTGGAGGACATCTATGATGAAAAGGACACCCGGTTTTTTGAAATCGGAAAAGCGGTTCTCTTAAAAAAGGGCTATGATGTGACAATCATTGCCTGCGGGGAGATGGTGTCTCCTTCCTTAAAGGCGGCAGATATCCTGGAAAAGGAAGGAATCGGGGCCCGGGTGCTGGATATGCACACCATCAAGCCTCTGGACAAGGAGGCCATCATTTCTGCGGCTCTGGAAACAGGAAGAATTGTCACCGTGGAGGAGCACAGTGTGCTGGGCGGACTGGGAAGCTCCGTGGCGGAAGTGGTGGTACAGCATGCGGCGGTTCCCATGAAATTTCTTGGTATCCCGGATGAACACGTGGTTGCGGGGGAATCCGACGAGGTGTTTGCCCATTACGGTCTGACCCCGGAGGGAATTGCCAAATCAGTCCGGGAGTTTCTTCCTTATAAGGAGGTTGTACATGCGGGATAAGATTCTGGCCATTGACCAGGGGACCTCTGCCACAAAGGCGATGCTCTTTGACTGTAAAGGAGCCATTCTGGGAAAAGGTGAAAAAACCCATTGCGTACATAACCGGGGGAATGGCTATGTGGAGCAGGACCCGGAGGAGCTTTTTCAGGCGGCGGTGTCCGCGGCAATGGATGCCATGGGCAGCTATACGGCAGGAGAGGTGGCGGCTTTGGGCCTCTCTGTTCAGACGGGGGCCTTTCTGCTGTGGCATAGGAAGACAGGAAAGCCTCTGTCCCCGGTAATCTCCTGGCAGTGCAGACGGGGACGGGCCTATCTTAGAGATTTATCAGACAGAAAAAAGCAGCAGCTTTTGGATATTGTGGGTGGGCAGGTGGAGGAGGACGGCGTGCCGGCAAAGCTGGCTCAGGTCTTTTCTGAGGACTCCAGTCTTCTCACGGTGGCAGGGGAGGATAATCTCCTGTTTGGCACCATGGAAAGCTGGCTGCTTTTTCGGCTCTCCGGCGGAAAGATTCATAAGTCGGATATCACCAACGCCTGTATTACCAGATTGTATCTGGAAGAAGAAAACTGCTGGAATACAAAAGGACTGGAATTTTTGGGAATACCGGCACATATTTTCCCAAAGGTGGTGGATAACGACGGGTATTTGGGCACTGTGACGACGCCCGGACTGGCGGGAATCCCCATATACGGAAGCCTTGGAGACAGTGCTGCTGCCATGCTTGGGGAAGGGTGCCAGGAAATGGGACAGAGCAAGATTACCTATGGAACAGGAGCCTCCTGGCTGGTACATCTGGGGGAAGAGCCAAGGAGGAGGGGGCTTAAGGATGTATTTCTGGGATGGAGAATTGGCGGCAGAAATCATTACGTCTGGGAAGGGACCCTCCCCCATGTGGGCAGTACAGTGCAATGGCTTGAACAGCTGGGGGTTGTAGAACGCCCGGCGGAGACGGAGGTGCTGGCCAAAGCGCTTTCCCACAACGAAGGTGTCTATTTTCTGCCGGAAGTGACAGTGGAGGGCAGGGAGCAAAATATTTTCCTGGGGATGGACTTTCGCACAGACCGCCGGCATCTGGCCCGGGCGGTATTGGAAAGTATTGCCTTTCGCATTCGGGACATGAAGGAGTCCCTGGAGAATGTGGGTTTAAAGATAACCGGTGAAATCCGGGCAGACGGCGGCATGGCCGCCAACGATTTTCTCATGCAGTTCCAGGCAGACATTTTAAGCTGTGACATCACCTGTAACCCACACCCGGATATCTCGGCTTACGGCGCCTTTCTGCTGGCTGCCTTAAGCAGCGGAATGCTGACCCTGGAGGAAATCAGAGGGCTGGACCGTCAGAGCAGAAGCTATCGCCCTTCCATGTCCTCCCGGCACCGTGAGAAGTATTTCAGGGAATGGGAGCAGGCAAAAAAGGGGCTGAGATGAAAATTTTCCAGGAGGACCTGTGATGAAGGACTATATAACACGGATATTAAACTACTCCAGAGACAATTACAGCAAGATGGCCCGAAGCCCAAAGGGGATGCTGAAGCATCCCTATATCGTACCGGGAAGCCAATACTACAGCGCGGATCTCTGGGACTGGGACAGCTGGCTCACCGATGTTGCGGTGCGGCAGATTATGAAGGATAACGGCATTGTGGATGAGAGGTTTGCATCCTGTGAGAAAGGCTGCATCCTGAATTTCCTGGAGCATACGAAGGAGGATGGCAGAATGCCCATTCTCATTGCCGCGGATGAAACCATGCCGGAACTTGAGGATGGCGTACTCACCAATATTCATAAGCCATGTCTGGCCCAGCACGCAGCCTTCATCATCCGGGAAAATGACGGGGACTGTGAATGGCTAAGACCCTATATGGGAAAGCTTCGGGCATTCATTCATTATTATATGAGGGCCATGCGCCATGAGAAAACCAATCTCTATTTCTGGCAGGACGATTTGGCCATCGGTGTGGACAATGACCCCTGCACCTTCTACCGTCCGAATAGAAGCTCCGCCTCCGTCTACTTAAACTGCCTCATGTACCGGGAGCTTCTGGCTTATGCCTGTATCTGTAAACAGATGGGAGAGGCCCATGAGGCGTATGAGAAGGAAGCGGACAGATTAAAGGAAGCGGTGAATACACAGCTCTGGGATGAGCGGAACGGATTTTATTACAGCGGGGACTTGAACTTAAGACCTATTGATTCCAATCAATGGCTCCACAGCGGTATGCCCCGGCACTGGGACTGCCTTTTGCAGAAAATTGACTGCTGGTCAGGATTTCTCACCATGTGGGCCGGTATCACCGACGGAGAGCGGGCACAGAGAATGGTTGATGAGAATATGAAAAGGCCGGAGCTCTTCCAGGGGGCTTACGGAGTCCGTACCCTGGCCAGGACAGAGAAGATGTACGCCCTGGTGAAGTCCGCCAATCCCTCCTGCTGGCTGGGACCGGTGTGGGGAATCTCCAACTACATGTGCTACCGTGGCTTGATGAACTATGGATTCCTGGAGGAAGCCAGAGAGCTGGCCTGTAAGACCATAGAACTGTTTGGGAAGGATATTGAGAATTGTGGTGAAATGCATGAATACTACAACCCGGACACCGGAGAAGGCATGAACAATCCCGGCTTCCAGAACTGGAATCTTTTGGTGAACAATATGATTGGGGAGCTGGAAGGGCGGGTTGCGGTGAAGGAGTTTTGATGGGGGGAGCGGGGTGATTTCGGTCTTTGAGGCGGCAGAGGTGATAGGATATTTTTCCAAAGGGGGCTTTCTAAAAACATAAGCATCCAGACCTACGTTTTGCTAACAGGCGCGAGATAATTGAATTTCAATTATTGATATCAGATACGATACCACATATAATATAAGCAGGGGGTATTCAGGATGTCAAAATGGTAAAACAGATTGTGGAAAGTGAGGTGATGGGCGATGAAGACACTGAATGATTATATGACAATGAATTATCGCATGGAAATTGTAGAGGATAAGGATGAAGGCGGCTTTGTAGCTTCATTTCCAGAACTTCCGGGTTGTATTACCTGTGGTGAAACAGTGGATGCCGCTGTTACAAATGCATTGGATGCTAAGAAGGTATGGTTAGAAGCAGCCATTGAGGATGGCATAGAAATTCATGAGCCGGATAGCTTGGAGGATTATTCCGGTCAATTTAAGTTGAGAATACCTCGCAGTCTGCATCGCTCT
This sequence comes from uncultured Lachnospiraceae bacterium, assembly GCA_948665105.1. Taxonomy (GTDB): domain Bacteria; phylum Bacillota; class Clostridia; order Lachnospirales; family Lachnospiraceae; genus 14-2. The sequence goes on along the minus strand of CAPNGW010000046.1, from coordinate 1,554 downwards.
CTTGCTGAACATTCTAAGAGAGAGGGAATTAGCATGAATCAGTATTGCGTGTACCTTCTATCCAAAAATGATGCAGTTTATTCAAAATAGCGGTTGCAAACAGCATTTATAACTGTTATTAGGATAAAAGAAAAACAGGCACCAACCTTTCCATTGATACCTGTAAATTCCTTTTGCAATGCCGATTGAATGTAGTTCATAAATTACTGCCATACAAACATTCAGCATTAAACGCTGGATGTTTTTTAGTGGATTTGTATTTTGATTGTTAAAATGGCTTATACGCTGTAGTCAAACCTGCCGCCATTTCCTGGTACCTGCTCACTCTTGACCGCATCCCAATCCACTGCGCCTATTTTTTTAAGCAACTCGTCTATGCTGTTTGCTTGAACAACAGTTCGCTTGATACCTGTATTACCCTTTGCATAGCTCTGAAGCTCTTTCTCCGATTTCTTTTCCCCACGCTTTTCCTCTCTGGCTTCCTGGATGCGCTCGGCCTGCTTTGCGCTTGATTTCTCCAGCTGGGCAAAGAAGCTTGTTGTGCCATCATCATTGAAGGCAATCCCAATTCTGGCAATCTCCACGTCTTTTGTGCCGTCCTTGCCAAAGGTGCGTTCATATCCATACTTCTGATTAATCTCAGCGGACATGCGGACAGCGCCCTCCACGCCTTTCATCTTCTCATTAAAATATTTTTCATCGGAAGCCATTTTCTCCAGCTCTTCCCTGGAAAAGAGAACAGAGAACTCCTTTGTTCCTTTGGCAATGGTGGATTTTACTTCGTCAACATTTTTAAGGTCTGCCATCATGAAATCCATATCGCCATATTTTTCTCTAAGCTTTTTTAATACATTCTGTGCCTGACGGGAAAGAGTCTGCTCCTTACTTTTATCCACATAACCGGATGTCTGGGCCTTCTCCGTTACTCCGGAACGGTTTGTCTGCTGCTTTCCCTTTCTATCCACCGTATTATTATAATAACCGGCTGTCTGCTGATAAGCTCCTATCTGTACCATTTCATTGTCCTCCTTGAGATATAAATTTGAATTCCGTTTCTGAATTATCCATAGGTTACTTTATATATCGACATTTTAATTATTTTCTTAAGCGGTATCATCACATAGCTTGTGCAGGGCCGAAAAAAACGCTATAATACAGAAATGAACCCATTACAAACAGAAATAGAAGACTCCCGGATACCCTGCATGAGGCCGGGAAAGGGAAAAGAGGAAACGTCTTGCAGCTGCTATTTGGAACTTCCAATCAGGGAAAGCTGGCCGTCATGCGACGGGCCCTTAAACCCCTCCCTGATATTGAGCTTATCAGTCTTGAGGATATCAAAGAAAATTTGCCGGAGGTAGAAGAAACCGGCTCCACGCCACTGGAAAATGCCAGACTCAAAGCGCTGGCTTATTATGACGCGCTGAAAATTCCCGTGTTTTCCTGTGACACCGGCCTGTATTTTGACGGGCTGCCCGACGAATTACAGCCTGGCGTCCACGTCCGCACCGTCCGGGGGAAACGCCTCAGCGATGAGGAAATGACTGCTTACTA
>CAPNGW010000045.1 GCA_948665105.1 uncultured Lachnospiraceae bacterium | reverse complement strand
TGGTGTGGGAGGTCGGTAGATAAAATAATTATCTACCTCCTACCCGATTATAAAGTATTTGGATAAAAACGGAAAAATAACACCACAAGTGGCAGAAATGGGAATTAGAAAATCAAAATCAACTACTTATAGATACTTGGCTATCCTTGTAGATACTGGATATGTTGTAGTAAGCGGTAATACAAATAATGCTGTCTATAAAGGGCATGTGAAGTTTTTTCTGTAAATAGTGCTTTGAAAGGTCTTCTATGATAAAATAAAAAATCATAGGAGGCCTTTTATTATGGCAAGAGAAAAGAAACCTGTACACAGAGTACAAATGACCGAAGGAAAACGAAACATCATCCATCAGCTCTTAGAGGAGTATGATATCCAGACCGCCGAAGATATCCAGGATGCTTTGAAGGATCTGCTCGGTGGAACCATCAAGGAAATGATGGAGGCAGAAATGGATGGGCATCTCGGCTATGAAAAATCAGAACGCTCTGACTGCGATGACTGCCGCAACGGTTATAAGCGGAAACGTGTAAACAGCAGCTATGGCTCTATGGAGATCGATGTGCCCCAGGACAGAAAATCGACTTTTGAACCACGGGTGGTAAGGAAACGGCAGAAAGACATTTCCGATATCGACCAGAAGATCATCTCTATGTATGCAAAGGGCATGACAACCCGGCAGATCTCAGAAACCATCGAAGATATCTATGGATTTGAGACATCCGAGGGCTTTATTTCCGATGTTACGGACAAGATACTGCCGCAGATCGAAGACTGGCAGAACCGCCCGTTAAACGAGGTATACCCCATCCTGTACATAGATGCGATCCATTATTCCGTCCGCGACAATGGCGTAATCCGGAAGCTGGCAGCTTATGTCATCCTCGGCATAAACGCAGAAGGACGCAAGGAGGTATTGACAATCAACATCGGCGATAATGAAAGTTCGAAATACTGGCTGTCTGTATTGAATGAACTGAAAAACCGCGGGTTAAAAGACGTTCTGGTCATCTGTGCGGATGGCCTTACAGGAATAAAAGAAGCGATTGCTGCTGCATTTCCGAAGACCGAATACCAGCGCTGCATTGTCCATCAGGTGAGGAACACCCTGAAATACGTTCCAGATAAAGACAGGAAAGCCTTTGCGGCGGATTTAAAAACGGTCTATCAGGCGGCAGATGAGAAAAAAGCGCTGGACGCACTGGAACGCGTGACAGAGAAATGGACGCCAAAATATCCGAATTCGATGAAACGGTGGAAGGACAACTGGGATGCCATTTCCCCGATTTTCAAGTTTTCCGTAACCGTCAGGAAAGTGATCTACACAACCAACGCGATTGAATCGCTAAATTCCACTTACCGGAAACTGAACCGTCAGAGAAGCGTATTCCCCAGTGATACAGCCCTGTTGAAGGCCCTGTATCTGGCAACCTTTGAGGCCACAAAAAAATGGACTATGCCAATCCGCAACTGGGCACAGGTGTATGGAGAGTTAAGCATCATGTATGAAGGGCGTCTGCCAGAATGAATAAAAAGCTGTCAGAAGACGGCTGGCTGCTGCCAGCCACTCTTGACATACCCGTCTGCAACTGCTATATATAAAGCAAGGGCGAAAAGCTTATTTTAAAGCCTTTCGCCCCATAATTATCATAGAAGACCTGCATTTACAGACTTTTCTTCATAGTCTCTCTATAAATGCTCCAAAGGATAACAGCTATGGTCTCATGATAACATTATGATAACAAAAATTTCAAAAACCTCAGATACAAGAGGTTTCCCTCAATACCCTTAGTACCGCAAGTGGGGATTTTACCAAAGCAGCGGCAATATTTCTCCCTCTTATATCTACAAAACCGAAAAAAACAAAATTGAGGGTGATTTGGGGGGATTTTTTCATTTTCCTTTCAGCTCCCACACTGCCGAAAACTGAAAACTTCCAAACAAAGCAGGTAGGATTTTCGTTTTGCCCGTTCTCCACGGACAGCTTGCAGATTTGCCAAACGAGGGGAGCAATTCCTTTTTATCCCCTTTGCATGGCATGATGCTTGCTGTGCCCTATATTTTTGTAGTAAACGAAGAAGGGAAGTGATATAATCAAGTGAACAAACCAGGATTTATGAGGAGGAAACAATATGGACGGAAGAATTATCGGATTTATAGTATGGGCGTTATTCGGTTGTTTTATGATTGGTCTTGGAATTAATGCTTTTTTCTCAAAGAAAGCAGTTGGTTTTTGGGCAAATATTAAGACTTTTCCAGTGAATGATATAAGGGGATACAATCGCGCGACAGGTAAACTTTTTATTACTTATGGATTTATTTTTATTGTATTAGGAGTACCGTTACTCAGCGGTCAAAATACGCCATATATCTTATTATCTGTTTTAGGAGTAATGATAGAAACAATAGCGATTATGGCCATTTATAGTTTATCTATTACAAAAAAATACAAAGAGAAATAGTGGTAGGATTATTGGTTGGGGCAGGGCTGCTACTATTATCGAGTAATTTCTTATTCCCTGTCATTTATGTTGGTAAGAGTGTCAGAGAAGTGGTATAATTGGAGAAGAAAATTTGAAGTTTTAGGTGCGTAGGGGATAGGAAAGTACATTTAAATGAGAAAAAAGGAGAACAGGGCATGAGTGTACTTGTATTAAATACTTTATCTGAGTACAATGATGAAGTTTTGGAACTGCAAAATCAGATATGTGCACAATCTGAGGGCAGTGAGGTGGTTTATACAAAGGAAATGAAGATATTGCATTGTATTGGCTGTAATTACTGTTGGCTGAAAACACCGGGAATCTGTACAATTAAAGATGACTATGAGATTATTCTTAAAAAAATTTTGCAACATGAGAAGATTGTTTTCATTACAGAAACAAAATTTGGATTTGTATCTTATCAGACGAAAAATTTGTTAGATAGAATTTTGCCGATTGCAACAATGTATTTACAGTTTGTAGATGGTCAGATGCGACATGTACCGCGTTACGATATTCGTCCGCAGATGGGCATCATTTATATGGGAAATGCAGAACATGCATATCTTGAAAAATGGATGGAGAGAACGACACTTAATTTTGAAAGCACTTCTCTTGGTGTATTTTCATTAGAAGAAGGAAGGGGGATTCTTTCACGCATTTAGTAATCATTAATGCAAGCCCTCGTGTGGAGGCTAAGAGTAATACAGCGCGAATTATCCGGACATTTGTTCGCGGATATGAGGTGAGTGGAAACACAACGGAAGTTTGGCATTTGTCAGACAAAAATCAATGGACAGGCGCGAAAGAAGCATATGAGAAGAATGGCAATATTTTATTTGCCATTCCTTTGTATGTGGAGAATGTGCCGGGAATTATGTTGGAATTTTTAGAAACTTTGCAGCCGAAAAAGGAGGCAGGCACGAAAATGTCCTTTCTATTACAGGGAGGCTTTGGCGAAGCCAGCCAGCTTCGGTGCGGAGAGGCATATTTGGAAATATTACCGTCATATTTTAACTGTGAATATAATGGAACGCTGATAAAAGGGGATAATTTTGGCCTTTCCTGGGTGTCGGAAAACATGGCAGAGAAGATGGCAGCACATTACGAAAAGATGGGAAGATCTTTTGCAGAGAAAGAAACTTTTTATAAAGAAGAGGTGAATGAATTTGCTGCTCCAGAGTATTTTTCGGAAAAAGAGATTAGACAACATAAGTATATTGGAAGATGGATACAGAAAGCATTATTTCACTATATTGCGAAGAAGAACGGCTGCAAGAAGCCCCTGGATGATAAGCCTTATCAGGTAAAATAGATTGATGAGAGAGCGTCACCAGCGTTCCCAAACTGATATGGCAAGTTATCCAAGTGAAATGTTAAAAGGAAATCATTCAGATTTCACGCTGCAGTGGATTTAAGGAGGGACTCATATGTCATTTACTGAAATATGTATTTATCAAGTTAAGCCCCAAAAGACAGAGGAATTTGAAGCGCTGATGCTTGAAGCGAAAAGCTTTTTGGAAAAGCAGGAGGGCCTTCTTTTGCTTCGGCTTATCAAGAGAGGGTACCATATAGATATGGAGCAAATTAGAGAAGGGCTACCCCCGCTTAAAATCTCCCGCATTGTAAAAAGTGTTAAGTACATGCTTTATTGGGAATTTGATACGAAGGAAAGCTACGGGATGGCACAAAAAAATCTTTACGACAGTTACTGGAAGTCCATCGAAAAGTGCTTAATAGTTCCGCATGATAAATATTTGGGAGAAGTACTTTTTTGATGGAATTAGGGAAACGCTGATAAAAGCGTTTCCTTAGAATAGCTAAACTGTTTCATAGATAAGGAGGCTGTATGATAAAAGTAGCAATTATAACTGGAGCCTCTGGCGGCATAGGGCGGATATTTGTTCGTGAACTGGCAAAGGAGACACTTGATGAAATATGGGTGATTGGTAGAAACGAAAGACGACTTCTTATGCTAAAAAAGGAATTTGGAGAAAAAATCGTACCCGTATGTAAAGATTTGACGAAAAGCGAAGATATATTGTCTATTTCGGATTTGCTGAAAGAACAAAATCCGTCTGTCTTGTGGTTGGTGAATAACGCTGGAATTGCAAGAATGGCGCCGGCAGCGGAATTTTCAATTTCAGAAATTGGGCAGACGATAGACTTAAATTGCAAAGCCCCTGCCGAACTTATCAATATTTGCATTCCGTTTATGGAAAAAGGTGCGAAGATATTGAATATTTCTTCTGCTTCTGCATTTCAACCTGTGCCATATATCAATTTATATGCTGCCACAAAGGCCTTTGAACGCAGCTATTCACGCGCTCTTAACGCAGAACTGCGGCCTTATAAGATTACGGTAACGGCTGTCTGTCCAAGCTGGGTAGACACCGAAATGCTGTCAAAGGATATTAATGGAAAGAAGGTGCGCTTTCCTGGAATTGTCGCTGCCGAAAAAGTAGTAAAAAAGGCCTTGAAGGACGCAAAAAAAGGACGGGATATGTCTGTCTGCTCCTTCTATGTAAAATGTCAGCATTTAAATGTAAAGCTGTTGCCACAAAAATTAACAATGAAGATTTGGTTACGTGGCATCAGAAAGTATTTATGATGATTGTCAAATTTTAAGAAAGGCTTATATAAAATGACAGGAATTTATTTTAGCGGAACCGGTAATTCGAGATATGCGGTAGAATTGTTTTGTGGTGCATACGAGAAAGATGCCAGGGTGTATTCCATAGAGGATGAGAATGCCATTGAGGCAGTGAAGCAAAATGATTTGATTGTGTTTGGATATCCGGTACAATACAGCACTGTGCCAAAGATGCTCCGGGAGTTTATAAGGGATAATAATAAGCTGTGGAATAATAAGAAGATTTTTGTTATTGCCACCATGGGCTTGTTCAGCGGAGACGGTGCAGGTATTTTGGGGCGCCTTTTAGAGAAATATGGTGCAGAAATCCTTGGCGGGCTGCATTTAAGGATGCCGGACAGTATAAGCGATGAGAAGCTATTGAAGCGCCCTTTGAAAAAGAATGAGGAGCTTGTGAAAAAAGCGGAGGATAAGATAAAGAGGGCGGTTGCGCTTATGAGGGCTGGCAAGCCTCCCAGGGAAGGAATCGGTGTCCTGCCTCGCATGGCAGGCTTCTTTGGACAGAGACTGTACTTTGGGCATAAAACAAAGACTTATTCTGATAAGCTGCGCATCCATAAGAACAAATGCATTGGCTGTGGCAAGTGCCAGAGCTTATGCCCCATGAAGAATATAAAAGTCATTGATAAGAAGGCTGTGCAAAGCAACCGATGCACAATGTGCTACAGATGTATAAATAATTGTCCCAACCAGGCCATTACATTGCTGGGCAAGGAAGTGGTGGAGCAAAGCACCATAGAAAAATATCTGGGGTAGGAATCAGGAAATTACGTGGAGGAATGATTATGCTTAATAACAGAGGATTTGATTTATGGGCCAACGGGTATGATGACAGCGTGAAGCTCAGCCAGGAGAGCAACACCTATCCCTTTGCGGGATATAAGGAGGTTTTAAATACCATTTACGGAAGGATTCGGGAAGCAGGTGCCGGGTAAGATACTGGACATCGGGTTTGGCACCGGGGTTCTGCTGAAGAAACTGTACGATGACGGAATTTCCGTTTGGGGCATTGATTTTTCTCCCGAGATGATAAAAATAGCACAGAGAAAAATGCCAAAGGCCAGACTTATGGAATATGATTTTTCCAGAGGATTTCCGCCGGAGCTTGAGAATGAAAAATTTGATTTTATTATTTGCACCTATGCCATTCACCATCTGACGGATGCGGAAAAAATAAAATTTATAGGACTGTTACAGGACCATCTGAACGACAATGGTGAGATTCTGCTGGGAGATGTGGCTTTTGAGACCCGGGAGGAGCTTCTAAAATGCAAAACCGAAAGCGGCGACGACTGGGATGATGAGGAAATCTATATGGTAGCGGATACGCTCTCCAAAGAGATAGCTGGGATGAGGTTTGTAAAAATAAGCCATTGCTCGGGAGTTGTACGGATTGAAAAGGGGGCATTGCAGGCCTGAGGGCCTGTGATGCTCAATTTTGTGTTACTACTACGAAAAGAAACTGAAAGGAAGGATGCCAATGAAAATTATTATTTCGCCGGCCAAAAAGATGAATGTGGACACCGACACCTTACCGGTGGGGCAGCTGCCCCATTTTATGGAGGAAGCCAGGTGTCTGATGAATTACATGAAAAAGCTTTCCTATGGGGAAGCGAAAAAAATCTGGAGCTGTAATGATAAACTTGCGGAGTTGAATTATGAGCGGTTCCGGCATATGAACCTGGAGCGGGGGCTGACCCCGGCCATTCTCTCCTACGAGGGGATTCAGTACCAGTATATGGCGCCCCTGGTGATGGAGGAGGAGGCCCTTCATTTTCTTGAGGAGCATCTTCGGATTTTGTCCGGCTTCTACGGAGTACTTCGCCCCTTCGACGGGGTGACGCCCTATCGGCTGGAAATGCAGGCAAAATTTGATCGGGCACTGTCGTGTTGTCCATTACCGGAGGGGCATTCCCACTGTCCCAACGAAGGTGGACAAGGATTACATACCAAGGCGGAAGACGGAATTTATAACCTTTACCAGTTCTGGGGCAGCAGGCTCTATGAATTTCTGGAAGCAGAGGAGCTTGCCGGACTAAGCGGCGGGGAAATCGGTGACGGGAAACAGCCGGAGAACAACTGGATTTTGAACCTGGCCTCCAAGGAGTACAGCAGATGTATTTCTCCTTATATTAAGGGAAAAATGCCCTTTGTCACCTGCGTGTTCGGTGAGTGGGTGGAGGGAAAGGTGAAGGAGAAGGGTACTTTTGCAAAAATGGCCCGGGGCGAGATGGTGCGCTTCCTGGCGGAGAACCAGATTACAGACGTGGAGGGCGTAAAGGCCTTTAGGGGGCTGGGATATGAGTATAAGGAAGAGCTGTCCGATGGTGATACGCTAGTATTCGTAAAAGCACAAGGTTTTAAATGATTTTTTTGAGATTGTTGTAACGAATACATAGCTGAACAGGACTAATCAATAGAATACGAAAAAGGAGGAATACCCGGTGAGTGACCTGCTTCCACTATATCAGGAAGGGCTGGTGCAAAAGACCACAGAGGCCGCTGTGGCCCGGCATCTGGAAGGCTCTGAGAGTTGGATGGGCGCCATTCTTGGAATTGCCACGTTTGTGACCCTGTTGGTCTTTCTGGCATGGTACTTTCATTATCATCGGTATGGCTTTGGGGATCCCACTTATGAAATTTATCTGCAATGCACCTATGAGCCGGAGGCCTATGAAGAGGAGCTGAATCGTCTGGAACAGGTTCACAGAATCTCCCGAAAAAGAGTATGGACCCTTCGGCGGGATGAAACGGGAGCCTATCGGTACCCGGCGTTTATTGCCATGGAGAATCGGCATCGCGGATATGAGTATGCGCTTTTGATTGGAGAAAACCAGATTGCTTATATTTGTACAAATGCGGTTAAGGGGAATATGGTACCCTTCCCCAAAGAGTACCTTCCCAAGGATTTTCTGACCAAGGAGGACCCGGAGTTCCCGGAGGGGTATTCCATTTATATGGGTACGGAGGGAAGTGAGCTCCCGAACACCCATATGGAGCGGATTGGAGACGGCTATTTTGTGGTAGTGTTCCTGGGGGAGGAAAGATTCCCTCAAGCTATAGAGCAATGCTATTTCGACAAGCATCCAAAGCCTTTTGCAACAACATCAGAGACAACCTATTATCCGGAATTGAAGGGAAAGAAATTTCTGGATATGGGGGTAAGCGAAGACAATACCCGGGTTACGGTGCGCTATTATGATACGGGGAATGTCATACGGGAGACGGACATTGTAATGCCCCTTGGGGCTGGGGAGTAAAAAGGATGGAGAATCAAGAAGGGCTGGGGCGGATATTGCAGAGCCGGATGCAATTCCGCCGGGAGTACGAAACAGCCTTGTCTCTAAATCAGCCCCATATGCTCAAAAGCATGATACAGTCCGTCTTCCTTTAATGGCCGGGTGATATAGTCTGCCACCGCTTTTACCGAATCGTTGCCGTTACCCATGGCGATACCGCATCCGGCAAGCGCAAGCATCTCAATGTCATTATCGCTGTCGCCGATGGCAATCACAGCTTCAGCCTCAAGCTCGTTCTTATTAAGGATAGCCCGGATGCCCTCCGCCTTGTTGACCACTGAGGGACTGAGCTCTCCGGCAATGAGCCCTTCACAGGGAAGGCTGGAGGGTACAATGTAAAAGCAGGTGCCCCAGTGCTTTTTCACCTCTTCCAGAGACAGGGATTCGCTGAAAAAGAAAAATTTTTCAATCTCATGGATATCCAGGGGAGTGTCGATGAGGGTGGGGAAGGACTCCACAAATCTGGGGGCGGTTTCACCGATGGATTCCGTGACCTTTTGACTGAGCTTCTGGTAGGATTTTTGGCACTGTCGCAGCAGATAGGTGTTCTGGTAGGTCATCAGCTCGAAGGCGCAGTGATGGTCCAGAAGATAGCTGCACAGAGACAGATAGGTAAACTGGGTAATGAACTTATGGCGGAGACACTCCTCCTTGTAGAGCACGTAGCTCCCGGAGCCGGTGATGAAGCCGTCGAATTCCATGCCGGAAAGCAGATTTTCCAGATGGAAATAAGGGCGCCCGGTGCTGACTAAGACCTCATGGCCATTCCTGCGGGCAGCCATAACAGCCTCCTTGGCGGAGTTGGGGATGAAGCCGTCGAAATCTCGTATGGTGCCGTCCAAATCTAAGAATATCATTTTCTTCATATCAGTTCTCCTTTACATTGTTTGCCAATTTCGAATGTGGAAAAGGTCATGGAGAAAAAAGATGTTTCCACATGTGTATTCTTATAATATTATCCAATTATATCATATTTTCATAATAAATACATGAATTATTTTATATATTTTGGCATATTTTTTAAGCCCACTTTGAACTTCTTTGCAGAATAGATTGACAATATTTGTTTTATTTTTAGCTGCCACTGCAAAAATGAAATCAAAAGCAGGGGGAACTGGAAAATCAGTCCCTCCTGCTTTTAGCAGCTATCTTCATATTTGTGAAAGTCCAAGGTAATACCTGCTACTCACCTTCCGTGACCATATCTATCCCCCGCTGCAGAGTTGCAGCATCAATGGCGCCGGCAGCCTGGGCAACAGCATAACCCTCAGCATCAATAAAGTAGGTGGTGGGGAGAGAATACACGCCATAGGTAGCTGCGGCATCGGAATCCTTGTCATAGAAAACCGGGAAGGAGTATCCCTGCTTCTCTATAAAAGCGGAGGCTGTATCCACCGTCTCCCTGGAGCCGTCGGTCATGTTGACCATGAGGAAGTGAACTTCCTCCCCCAGCTTCAGATACTTCTCGTTAAAGTCCGGCATCTCCATCTGACAGGGGCCGCACCAGCTTGCCCAGAAGTTAAGAACGATGGGCTTGCCCACATAATCGGAAAGGTGTACCTCATTGCCCTCCAAATCATATACCGTAAAATCCGGTGCCATTGCCTTTTCCGGTTCAGTGTCATTTTCACCTTCAGCGTCATTATTTCCATCGGCGCCAGTGCCATTCTTTCCATCGGCTTCTGTGCTATTTTCACCTTCAGCACCATTTTCTTCTTCGGCGTCAGCGTCATTTTTTCCGTCCTTATCCCCAGGGGCGTCCTGGGTCACAAGCTGATTCGGGCGCACCTTCTGTCCCAGCTTGTTATAGAGCAGATAGGCGCCGCCCAAAAGAAGGACAAACACCAGTAAAATAATCCATATTGTTTTCTTGTTTTTCATAGCTCCTCCTTAACTCAGCAGGCCAAGCAGTCTTCCCATGGTTCCGGTAGCCATCAGAATACCCACCAGAATCAGAAAAGCGCCGCTGATTAGATTGATAATTTTGTAATGCCCTTTAATCCAGTTAAAGGCAGACTTTAGATACCCGATGAGTACTGCGCTGAGAATAAAGGGGATTCCCAGGCCCAGGGAGTATACAAACAGCATCAGCATTCCCTGCAACACATGGCCCTGCTGGGAAGCCAGCATCAGGGCCGAGCCAAGGAAGGCCCCTACACAAGGAGTCCAGCCAATGGAGAACACCACACCAAAGACCAGTGCGGAAAAGAATCCCATATCCGTGGTGTTGACATTCCGGCTGATTCCCTTGAAAATGTTCAGCTTGAAAACGCCCAAAAAGTTCAGGCCAAAAAACACCACAATGAGGCCGGATACGATATTGACAGCTGTTTGATGCTCTTTCAAAAAGCTTCCTGCCGTTCCTGCCAAAGCCCCAAGGGTCACGAATATAATGGTAAATCCCACAACGAAGCCAAGGGCGCCCCGCAAGGTTTTGCGGGTGTTTTGCTCACCGCCTCCTGCAAAATAGGAAATATAAATGGGAAGCATGGGGAGCAGGCAGGGTGAGATGAAGGTAATGATGCCTTCCAGAAAGGCGACTACATATTGCATTTTCCGTTACACCCCTTTCCAAACACGCCGGAGAGCAAAAAGCCGATGAGCCCCACGTAAAGCGTGGAAAATACCGGATTGGACGTAATGGCGCAGGTTCCGGAGGAACAGCCCACAAACCGGTAATAGAGATATCCGACAGCCGCTCCGCCAAGGGTAAATAATGCCGGCCGCAGCCATTTTTTCAGTTTCGTTTTCATGGTATAACCTCCGTTCTTATGGTTCCCGCCTTCTGCAGGCAGTCTGCCATTTTTTATAGTATAACCTCTTTTGCAATGGGTTTTCTGTGATGTAGTCACAAAACAGAAAAATTGAAAATCTTACAAAGCTGTGGTAAGATAAAAAGCAGAACAAGGGAAAGGCCGGTGAAAGATGTGAAATTGTTACATATGGCGGACATCCATCTTGGCATGGAGCCCTTCAAGGAAAAGCTGGGTGGAGCCGGGCTGGGCAGACAGCTGTGGGACTCCTTTGCAGAGGCATTACAGGCGGCAGAGCGGGAGCAGGTGGATCTTGTGCTAATCGCCGGGGACCTGTTCCATCGGCAGCCTTTAAAAAAGGAGCTTCGGGAGGTCAATGCCCTGCTGG
>CAPNGW010000044.1 GCA_948665105.1 uncultured Lachnospiraceae bacterium | reverse complement strand
TTTTGCATTTCTTATTTTTGATGAAATCAGTTGCCAAAAAATGGGGAAACTCAAAGTATTTGTACTTCGTTGAGCCTGGAACATGCACAGGAGAAAATGGTGGACACGTTCTTTGGGAGTTTGACGGTTGAATAATAGAAAAATACTTTGCAGGTCGTGTAAAACGTAGCTTTTGCTTTATGGTATGGTATTTTATGCTATTATTTGGTATAATTAAGAAATCAATGCAAGGGCACAAAAGCAAGGAGAGCTTGCCAGGCAAACCGTAAAGCACGAGGAGCCGGCAAGCTGGAAACCTTTGATTTTCCTGGCTTCGCGTTTTATTGCGGAATGAATGGAAAGAAGCGGTTTTAACGTTGTAAAGAAGTGAAAGGAAAAATGTAAATTTGGAGGACCATAATGGAATTTATCAAGCCAAACAAGAATTACTTAGACGAATACTTAGCTGCGTGCAAAGAATCTTACGATAACGGTATTACGGAATGGATGCCAGTGGAGTTAGACAGATTTGAAAGTTGGAAAGAGAGAGCTTTACAACTATATGAAATGTTGGAAAGCGGTAAAGACTTACCAACAGGCATACCAAGAATGGTCACATACTGGTGTGTGGAAAATGACAAATTCATCGGTGAGGTTCAGATTCGTCCATATATGTCTTCAGATGAATCAAAGGCTGTAGGTCATGTTGGATATGCAGTCAGATATTCAATGTGGGGCAAAGGACTTGGTACAAAATTATTGCAGTTTGCGGTTAACAAGCTCCATGAACATAATGTTTTCCCTATCTATATTGCTTGCCATATTGACAATATTGGTTCTAACAAGGTCAGCAAAAAAGTTGGCTTTGAATTTATTGAAACCAGGACATCTAATGGTGAAAAAGAAAATTTGTACATCTTGAAATGAGCCAAAATACCGGATGATGGTATCGCACCTTATGTGGTAGAATGGCAAGTGTCCTTTTTCCTGACGTGGTCACAGATAAAGGACACAAATGCCAATAGCAGCAGAATAAAAACAGTTAGCACATCCCATAGATCCAGAAGCGAAGTTTCTATTCTTCTGGATAGTAGAACATTGATGAAAAACAGAAAGGGAACAGCTAATAGAAAGGTGATTCCCAAAGCCAGGTACCTTCTTGCCTTGCCAATGCAGCGAAAAACGAAAGCGATTATCCACAGGAATACCATGGATGCTGTCGCCATAACTGCACCAACTGAAAATACATCCTTCGTCTTTGTTAAATGACTCAGCAAGTACAAATAGGGAAGAATAAAAATGCTCAATGATATTAAGCCTGCAGCTAGTCCCCTTTTTCCCATCCGCATGATTGGGAAGGTGATGGCCCACGCAAATACCATGGAGCTGATTGGAATCAGTGACCATGATAAGTGGCCGGATATGGCAATGTTGCAGATAAGGCATACCAGAATCCCAAGCAAAAGTGTCACGGAAAAAAGGAGTGAAAAAATCCCATTGCTTTTCCTGTGAGTTTTATCTTTTACTTTTAATACAAGCAGATTTTCATCTGCCTTTTTTTCAAAACCTTCCATGCCAGCCTTCGCTCCACTTAACAGCTCATTTACTGTGATTCCTAGTATTTCGCACAGCTCTAACATGATGGATGAGTCGGGCATACTTTTTCCTGTTTCCCATTTCGAAATCGCTCTGTCTGTAATATTCAGCTTTTCCGCCAATTGTGCCTGGGTAAGGTTTTTCTCTTTTCGACATCTGGCTATAAATTTTCCAATCTCTGTTTGATTCATCATGCTTGCTCCTTTGCCTTAAAAGATATACCTAATTAGGATAAACCTAAGTATAAGTTTTGTACACGAACTTTAAGTTGAATTAGGGGACTCAACCGTTGGTTGAAGTGTTACGATTGCAATTTGCTGCTGATTTCTATCTCATTTTAACACATGCCTGTAAAGTTTTCCAGAGTGCATACGTGAAGAGGCTTGTAGCTTAAGGAGGATATTGCTGGAATTGTGGTAAGTCTTTCCTTTACGAAGAAATTATATTGTGATATAATGAGCGCAAGCGAGGAAGCGTGCTGGCATGTTTGACGAGCGGCGAATGATGATCATAAATCTCCGATTTATGATATAATGAGCGCAAGCGAGGAGAATTTTTGCATACAGGAGGTCTCAAATGTCCTTTGATTTCAAGAAAGAATTTAAAGAATATTATCTGCCGAAGAACAAGCCTGAGATTGTAACCATACCGCCTATGAACTACATTGCGGTCCGGGGCAAGGGCGATCCCAACCAGAAGGGCGGGGAATACCAGCAGGCCCTGGGCGTTCTGTATGCAATCGCATACACTCTGAAAATGAGCTATAAGAGCGATTATAAAATCGAAGGCTTTTTTGAATATGTGGTACCACCCTTGGAAGGCTTCTGGTGGCAGGAGCATGTGAAGGGTGTGGGCTACAGTGATAAGTCCAGCTTTTGCTGGATATCGGTGATACGCCTTCCGGATTTTGTAACGAAAAAGGATTTTGAATGGGCGGTTTTGACAGCAACGAATAAGAAGAAGCTGGATTGCTCCAGGGCCGAGTTCCTTACCATTGACGAAGGCTTGTGCGTTCAGATGATGCATCTGGGAGCCTTTGATGAGGAGCCAAAGTCGGTGGCCCTTATGGACGCATTTTTACAGGAAAATGGATATGAGAATGATTTTAGTGATGAGCGGCTGCACCACGAAATCTATATGTCCGATGCCAGAAAGGTTCCGCCGGAGAAATGGAAAACGGTAATACGGCATCCCATTAAGTGAAGCTTGGAAAAGCCTTGGTCTGAAGAAACACAATATTCAAATTTACCTTAGAGGAAGACACAGGATGAGTTTCTATGAAATATACTTCAGCCCCACAGGAGGAACGAAAAAGGTGGCAGATGCCTTGGGGGAGAAGATTTATGAGGAAAAAATAAAAATAGATTTAATTAAAAATGCCAAGAAGCTGGATACGCTGTCTCTAACCGAAGCGGACGTCTGCCTTGTGGCGGTTCCTTCCTATGGCGGCCGGGTGCCGGTAACGGTGGTGGAACAGTTAAAGACAGTAAAGGGCAATGGCGCCAGAGCAATTTTAGCAGTCGTGTACGGAAACCGTCATATCGACGACACGCTGATAGAGCTTTACGATATCCTAAAGGAAAATGGGTTTGTCTGTGTGGCGGGAGTGGAAGCAGTGGCAGAACATTCTCTCATGCACCGCTTTGGAGCTGGCAGGCCGGATGCACAGGACAGAGAGGAGCTTGAAGAATTTTCCGTTAGTATTAAGGCTCTGCTGGAAAAGGGAACACGGATGGAGCCGATTTTTCCGGGAAAACGTCCCTACAAGGTATTTGGCGGCGTGGCCATGAAGCCGGAGGTAACCGGAGAATGTAACAAGTGCGGAATTTGTACCACAGAGTGCCCCGCCCAGGCAATTTCAAAGGAAAATCCCATGAACATGAATAAGGAAGCCTGCATTACCTGTATGCACTGCGTCTCTGTCTGCCCCAAACAGGCCAGACAGCTTGATAAGCGTATGCTTGCAGAGTCGGAAAAGCGTCTGGAGCAGGCGTTATCCGGGCGAAAAGAAAACAAGCTGTATTTGTAAATGCATTATGATTAAAACCGGGAACCGATACAGGAGAACCGGACAATTCACATCCCGGATGAAAGGCAGGAGAAAATAGATGATAACTGTGAATTTCTATGATACGGTGGAGGATGACCTATTGAAATTTGCCGTCATTATTGCAAGGACAGAAGGGAAATGGATATTTTGTAAGCACCGGGAACGAGATACCTATGAAGTGCCAGGAGGTCATCGGGAGCCGGGGGAGAATATCCTGGACACCGCCAGACGGGAACTATATGAGGAAACCGGAGCTGTTGAATATGAGCTGCAGCCGGTCTGTGTCTATTCTGTAATCCGCTGGGACAGTCCCAATCCCGAGGAGGAAAGCTTTGGGATGCTCTATTATGCCCATATCAAAAAATTTGAAAAGGATCTGCATAGTGAGATAGAGAAGATTATCATAACGAAACAGTTGATAGAGCGCTGGACTTACCCAGAGATTCAGCCAAAGCTGATTGCAGAATATGAAAGAAGAAGGGCTTTGCAGGAGGATTTTCGATAGAAAGAGGTATTTTATGGCAAAAATGACAGTATATCATGGCAGTTGACAGATGAATGGCTGGATTTCATCATTGATTGTAGGAGCGGAAAGTCTCATAATTATGATATTGTGATTGGAGCAATGGCAAACGATCAAATTTATAATTATGTGTCTGATTATATAGATGGAGCTATCACCAGAGAGCAGTTTTGGGTATTGGCAAAATTCAAATATCCAACACATCAAATTAATTTTTGTACAGAGAAATTATTACAATGCCTGGAATACAGAGGCTTTGAGGAGGTCTGGTAATGGAAGAAAACAAGGGGCGGGAAAGCTCACAGGATAATGATTTGTTTTTTACATGCAGCTTGATCGATTTTATTGCAAGAAAAACAAAAAACACAAGAAAAGATGTTGTGAATGCTTTGGGAAGAGAGCGCCTTGAAAAAATCTATGGTTTGGCAGACGTGTATCACAGTGACAATATAGAGCGTGTCAGCGATGATTTTATCAGGGAATCAGTGATTGAAAAGGGAGATTTTGATAACGTAAAAGAGTGCGGTTATGCGATTCCATCTCATTGGGATATCGGGAAAGTATATAAACGGCTGATAAAAGAAGTGGCGGAGCATGAGAAAATAGGAACTATAGAGGCGCTTTTAAAGGTTTACAATTCATTTATCAGCAGCAAAATTGATGATTATAACAGTAGCATGTATTACGAAAATCCGTCGTATCTTCTGGAATGTTATCTGGAAAATAAGGTGATTTGAAAAAACAGGTACAATTGAATTTTCTCAGCAAGTAAAAATCACAGGAGGAATAAAATGTTAGAATTTCGTTACGACACACAATTATTGATTGAAGGGAAAAATCTTAATGAGGATGTAATCAGCGATTACTTCAATACCAACTTTCAGGGAGACTGCCTTTTGGCAGTGGGAGATGAGGAGCTTATAAAGATTCATTTTCACACCAACGAACCCTGGAAAGTACTGGAATACTGCGCTTCCCTGGGAGAGATCTACGATATTGTAATAGAGGATATGGACAGACAGGCCAGAGGCTTACAGGGGTAGAGGGGAATGAGAAGGATTTTTTTGTATTTCTTCTGTTTGTTTTTGTTACCGCTGGTTATCTGTGGCTGTGCTGGAAACAGCCAGGATTCCCTAGGGAAGGATGTCCCGGAGGCGGAACAAGAGGCAGAGCTTTCAGAAAAATTAAAAGAAATTGCGGAGGGTGCACAGCTCCCGCAGGGTACAGAGAACTCACCAGATTCACAGGATGCGCAGAAGCAATCAAATGAGCAGAGCATAGAGGCCCCACAGCCTCAAGAGAGCACTTCCAAGCCTCCAACTGTCACAGAGGAGGACTGGTCGGCGTACTTTGAAGGCAGAAACGGTGCGGCAGTAATCTATGACCCGGCCTTAGGCTCTTACCATATATATAACCAGGAACTTGCCTCTGCCCGCCGCTCTCCATGCTCCACCTTTAAAATCATTTCCGCCCTTGCCGCACTGGAAGCTGGCGTAATCTCCCCTGATGATTCTACTCGTACCTGGAACGAATATTTGGCGAGGCTTCAAAGTTTTCCCAGGAAAGCAGGGGAATCCTTAAGGATGCCATGCTGATAAATAAGCCCACGACAGCTTCTGACCAGGCCGGTGAGCAGAATGACCCGGAGGCAGCTTCTGACCAGGCCGGTGAACAAAATGACCCGGAGGAGGCCTCCCCGGTGATTTACGGAAAGACCGGGATGGGGAAGACCCATGGAGTTACTGTGGACTGCTGGTTTACCGGCTTTGCAGACGTTTCCGGCAAGCAGATTTATTTCTGCGTATATCTGGGAGAAAGCGGCGAAGCAGACATTTCCAGTGCAAAAGCGAAAGAGATTGCCATACAGCTGATACAGGATGGACAGGGGCTGTAAAAATATGGACGGAGCCGCCCTTAACAGAGGTGGCAGTAAAAAGAAAAGGAGAGAGAAGCTATGTTAGAGCAGGATTTTATCACATTAACCATCGGAAAGCAGAAAAACATTGCCTTAATTGCCCACGACAGCAAGAAGGCAGAGCTGATTGCATGGTGCGAGCAGCACCAGGACACTTTAAAGCAGCATTTCCTGTGCGGAACCGGAACTACAGCGCGGATGATTACGGATAAGACCGGACTCCCGGTGCGGGGATATAACAGCGGTCCCCTGGGCGGAGACCAGCAGATTGGAGCCAAGATTGTGGAGGGAAAGATTGATTTTGTGGTGTTCTTCTCCGACCCCTTAATGGCCCAGCCCCATGACCCGGATGTAAAGGCGTTATTGCGAATTGCCCAGGTATATGATATTCCCATGGCCAACAACAAGGCCACAGCAGATTTTATGATTACGTCAAAGCTTATGGTGGAGGAGTATGACCATAATATTATCAACTTCAGCAAAAATATTAAAGACAGGGCGAATACACTGTAATATAAGCGGAGGATAAAATGATTGGAAGAACCACGGAATTTAAACGGCTGCAGCAGTTCTATCAGAAGGATGGTAATCAGCTGGTGGTGCTGTACGGAAGGAACGAAATGGGAAAGGGAGAGCTTCTGAAAGCGTTCTCCAAAGGGAAAAAGACCTTAGTCTATGTGGCCCGGCAGGCTTCCCCCAGGCTGCAACGCCAGATGATGAAAGAAGAAATCGAGAATAAATATAAAATCACGATTCAAGATACCAGCTATGAGACGTTTTTTAACCGTATCCGGAGCGGTGACGCCAGCAAGCTTCTGTTTATCATCGATGGCTTTGAGCACATTGTGAAGAAAGACCCGGAATTCATGGAAGCAATCGTGAAGCTTAAGGACAAGAAGCTGTACCCCGGCCCGGTGATGATACTTTTGTGCAGCTCCTCTCTGGTATGGGTGGAAAAGGACATGACCAGGTGCCTTGGGCCCGGCGCCAAAAAGGTTACCGGCCTCTGCAAATTAAAGGAGCTTGACTTCGTGGACGTGGTGCGCTTTTTCCCTAAGAATAATGTCCGGGAGTGCATAGAGGTTTATGGAATTTTGGGCGGAGTGCCCGGATACCTGCGGCGGTGGGATGGCGATAAGACTTTAAAGAAAAATATCTGCGATAATATTTTGTCCAGGAACGGGTTCCTGTACGGGGAAGCCCAGCGGTATATCGGCAACCATCTGCGGGAATTGTCCGTGTACAATACCATTCTCTGCGCCATTGCAGGAGGCAAGTCCAAGCTCAATGACTTATTTTTGGAGACCGGATTTTCCCGGGCAAAAATCAGTGTGTATCTGAAAAACCTCATGGCTTTGGAGGTTATTGAGAAGGTGGTTTCCTTTGAGACCGGCGGATGGGACAATGCTCAGAAAGGCCTGTACCAGATTAAAAATACTTACAATCATTTCTGGTATAAATTTGTCTATCCGCATTTGACGGATTTGTATTATATGAAGGCGGATACATTTTACGACATTCACATCGGACCACAGCTTGAGGATTATCTGGACACTTATTTTAAGAAGGTGTGCATGGAGTATCTGGAGCTCATGAGTATGGTTGGGAAGCTTCCCATTAAAATTCAGAAGCTTGGCACTTGGGTGGGCAAGCAGGGCAATATTGACATCATCGGCCAGAACGCCCAGCGGGAAAATATTGTGGGACTGTGTAACTGGTCAAGGGAGCAGCTGACCTATGAGATGCTTGAACAGCTTAAAGAAAGTATGAAGCTTGCCAGAATTAAGGCAAAGAGGTATTACCTGTTCTCGGCAAAGTCTTTTGATATGAAGCTTATGGAGCAGGCAAAGGAGGACGACAGCCTTGTGCTGATAGATATGAACCGGCTGTAGGAGGCAGACATTCAGAAGACTTGAAAGAAGGAACAAAAGGGTATGGCAGAGATTATTTTTGAAGCAAAGAGCCTGAAGAAGCACTATTGGAAAGCCAAAACCATGACGAAATGCCCGGCCTTAGACGGGTTTGACATGGAAATCCGCCGGGGTGATATTTATGGATTTGCCGGAGAAAATGGCGCCGGCAAAACTACGCTGATGCGCATTTTAACGGGACGGGCCAGGCAGAGCAGCGGCGAGCTTGCCCTTTTCGGAAACAGCGGGGAGAAGGAGCTGTGCATCCAAAGGGGACGGATTGGCGCACTGATAGAAGCACCGGCTTTGTATCCAGGCATGACGGCCCGGGACAATTTGGAGGTACTGAGACTGCAGCGGGGCATCCCGGATAAGGGATGTATTTCAGAGGTCTTAAATACCGTCGGACTTTCGGATACCGATGCACAAAAGGCCAGGAATTTTTCTCTGGGCATGAAGCAGCGTCTGGGACTTGCCATGGCCCTTTTGGGAAATCAGGAATTTCTGGTGCTGGATGAGCCTATGAATGGCCTGGACCCTGGGGGAATTGTTGAGTTCCGGAAGCTTTTAAAGAGGCTGAATCAGGAGCGGGGAATTACCATACTGATTTCAAGCCATCTGCTGGGAGAGCTGAATCAGCTGGCCACCTGCTACGGCTTTATACATAGGGGGAAAATGGTGGAGCAGATTTCGGCAGAGAAGCTTAAGGAGAAATGCAGGACCTATCTAAGCATTCGTGTGGAGGATGCCGCCAGGACCACGGAAGCTCTCAAAAGGCATTTTCCCGGCCTTGAAACGGAAATTGTCACAGAGAGCAGGGTACATCTGTACGGATTTGCCGGGGATACAGGGGAGGTCTTGAAAAAGCTCGTAACGGATGGCGTAAATGTCAGGGAGCTAAAAGCCGCCAGCGCAGACCTGGAAAAGTATTATATGTCGGTGATAAAGGGGGGACAGCTGTGAAGGATTTGGTGAAAGCTGAATGGTTTAAGCTGAGAAAATCCCTGGGGTTTAAGCTTCTTTTACTGGCGAATGCGCTGTGTGCCATTTCCACGGTTTCCACTTACATTCTATTGGGGAATGGGAATGCATCCTCCGGGTTTTGCGGATACCGGGCACTGGGCGGTGGAGTGACATTGGTTCTCATGCACGCGTACATAGCATATTTGTTTGCAGCGGTGTTTGTGTGCAAGGAATTTTCCCGCCGCACCTTTGCCATGAGCCTTCTTTGCGGCCATTCCCGGACAGAGATATTTGCATCCAAGGCAACAGGATTCCTTTTGGGATATTTTCTTCTTTATTGGGAGTTTGTGGGAATTGTGTCCATTGGGGCGTCGGCAGTGTATGGGTTTGGAGCAGAATGGAGCATGGAAATTCTGTGGGAAACTTTGCTGCTTTTGGGTGTCGGCCTGATGGCATGCTTTACAACAGGGGCCGTGGCAGTGCTGATTGCCATGGCAGCCAGAAAAGCCATTGTGTCCATTGGCATCGGGATAGGGCATACCTACGCGTTGCTGTGGCTGGAGACGAATTTCCGGGAACATCCACTGCCTTTTATGAAATATGCTTATACGTATCAAATACGGGAGCTTTACTGGCGGCGGGAGACATTTTCCCCGGTGCTTTTTCTTGTGGTTACTTTGGCTACGTCGATGATTGCCCTGGTGGCGGCAGCCCTGGTTTTTAAACGGGCAGAATTGAAATAAGAAAGCTACAAGGATTTTACAGGAAAGGGATACGATATGGGAAATCTGATAAAGTCGGAATGGTTCAAGCTGAGAAAATCTTTGGGGTTTAAAATATTGCTGGCAGGAAATGTCATATCCACCTTCTCGATTTTGATTTTACTTGCAATGGGTTCCACAACTTCCGGCTCCCAGGCCATGGCCATTGGCTTTTCCTATGTACTTCACCATGCATTTGTGGGATTTTTATTTGCGGCAGTTTTCTGGTGTAACGAATTTTCCAGCCGTACCTTTGCCTTGAGCCTTCTGTGTGGTCATTCCCGCAGCAAAGTATTTCTAGCAAAGGTCCTGGTATTCTTAGCTGGATTGCTGTTGCTTTTTGGCGTGTATGGGGGCCTTACTACGGTGTACGCCTGGGTGAGCCACGGCTTCGGCCTGGAATGGAGCCTGGAGACAGGGAAGCATATTTTTGTCTTGCTGGTTTGTGGCCTTTCTGGGTGGCTTGCCATGGGAGCCGTCATGGTTTTTGTGGCAACTATCTTAAGAAAAACTATCCTGACGTTTGGAGCAGGGATGGCCCTTACCTACGCTCTGCTATGGCTGGAAACAGCCTTTCGGAATCACCCTCTGCCCTTTGTAACATATACATATTCTTATCAGATGAACCAGCTTTGGGCGTTTTGGGAGGAGGGAATTGCTCCGGGAAGGTTTCTGGCAGTCACTTTGGGTACCTTTGTGGCCGCACTGGCAACCGCAGCCTTCGCTTTTCAGAGAACAGAGCTAAAATAGCAATTCAGTAAAGATACGGGAGATCAGGCAGAAAAATATGAGTAAAAAAAGAAAAAAGTGGCACCAACGATTTTTGGCTGCAGCGTTTTTGGGGGCGTGCCTCTGTTTTGCAGCGGCCTGCGCAGATGCAAAGCCTGAGGAGGGAGAAAGTACAGTGGAGGAGTCTGGCGATACACAAAAGGGCGAAGAGCCGGAAAATACAGATATTTCAACAGAAACAGAATCGGACAGCACAAATATTTCAAAAGAACAGGCCCTGAAGATTTACGAATTTGTTGATGTGAAGGGCAAACGCTATGAGGCAGAGCTGCTTACGGAGCTTCCCATGTGCACCTATGATTTTACCTGGTTGACGGAAGAAAATGGATACAAATACTATACTGACCAGGCGGGAAATATCCAATCCAAGGTGGGCATTGACGTGTCCAAATACCAGTCCCAGGTGGACTGGCAGCAGGTGAAAGCTTCTGGTGTGGATTTTGTTATCATTCGTCTGGGATTTCGGGGTTACGGTCAGGAGGGAAAGCTGGTTGAGGATGAATGCTTTAAGAAGCATATAGAGGAAGCTTTGGAGGCCGGGCTTGAGGTTGGCGTGTATTTCTTTTCCCAGGCCATAGATGAAGGGGAAGCGGTGGAAGAAGCGCAGTTTGTCCTTGATAGAATTAAGGAATACCCGATTACCTGCCCGGTGGTATTTGACACGGAGGAAATTAAGGAGGCCCAGGCCAGAACAGACGGACTTTCCAGCCAACAATTTACACAAAATTGCATTGCCTTTTGCGACAAAATCGAAGAAGCGGGCTATGACTCCATGATTTATGCAAATATGAAATGGATGGCCTTTACGTTAGACCTTACAAAGCTTACCGCCTATGAGAAGTGGTATGCTGACTATGAAGACAGGCC
This sequence comes from uncultured Lachnospiraceae bacterium, assembly GCA_948665105.1. GTDB lineage: Bacteria > Bacillota > Clostridia > Lachnospirales > Lachnospiraceae > 14-2. The sequence goes on along the minus strand of CAPNGW010000044.1, from coordinate 251 downwards.
CCAGTGCCCCTATGAATTTTCCATGTGGCAGTATACGGAGGAAGGAACTGTGCCGGGGATTGAAGGTAATGTGGATATCAATTTGTGGTTTGGGGAGTGAACAGCAACGACAATCCTGTTACTGTTCACTCCACGCCATTCGCAAAATCGCACTTTCAGTGCTTTCCGCTGCAACGCAACTACTTTTGCTCATAACCCGGCGTTCCCTTCGTCAGATTAGAACTGACAAAATTCATGCAAGCATGATTTTG
>CAPNGW010000043.1 GCA_948665105.1 uncultured Lachnospiraceae bacterium | reverse complement strand
AGGACCACCCCGGCCGGGGTCCCTGTGGGCACAGGCTTTGACATCAGGCTCACATCGATACCCGCCAGCCGAAACAATTCCTCGCTCCAGCCAAGCTTTATAATATCAAAGCCCATGGTCCGGGAAGCCAGGGAATAATCAATCTGAGCCTTTCCTGTCAGATGATACACCACATAATCCCCCATCAGAAAAATGTGTCTGGCCTGGGCATAGAGCTTGGGCCTGTGCTTTTTTAACCACATCAGCTTGGGCAGGCTGTACATTTCATGGGGCTTCACTCCGGTGATGGAGGCTATAGTCTTTCCGTCCAGTTGCTCCGTTAAGTACCGGCACTCTTCACCGCCCCGGGGGTCTGTGTAGAGCATGGCCCTATGTAGAGGATTTCCCTGTTCATCTGCCAGTACAAAGGTCTCCCCGAAGCTGGTGACACCGATGCCTGCAATGTCCGGGTACCTTGAGGCCATGGTCTTTATGACGGCCAATACCCCATCCATCACATGAGATACCTCCATCTCATGCTCCCTTACGCCTCTTTGCACCGGATAATCCTGATAGGCCCTATCCAGATAGGCGCCGGTTTCATCAAACACCGTCAGCTTGCAGCCGGTGGTGCCAATATCCAGTCCGGCAATTTTCATGGTATCCTCCTTTACTAAATGCCCATGTCCGCATAATCCTGATACAAAAGGTAAAGGGGCTCCTCATCCTCTTCAATATCCGGGAAACGCCCGGCTTCCTTCAGGAAATGATTATCGCTTCTGTCATCGTTTACCTTTGAGACTTCTCCAATCAGTATCTTTCCGGTCCCTTCCTCTCCCCAGAAGGAGTGGTACATTTTGGGCGGCAGAGTAACGCTTTCTCCGGGCTTTACGCAGATAATACTTCCTGGGGGAACCTGTGTGGAAAATCCGTCCTTATAGATGGTGACCTCACTTTTTTCATCCAGCTCATCCGTCTCGGTTGCATTGTATACTTTCACCAGCAGGTTGCCGCCGCCCCGGTTGATAATATCCTCCATCTTCTGATAATGATAATGGTACGGGGTCACTTGATTCTCATGGGTAATCAACAGCTTTTCCGCATAGGGCTTTGGATACCGTGCATCATTCAGCGCTCCGTTTCTTATGGTAAACATCAAAAGACCAACCTTTGAAAAATCCCCGGAGCCGAAATCCGTGATATCCCATCCTAGCATGGTGTCCTTAATCTCGTCATAATGCTCATCCTTGCCGGCCCATTCCTCCCTGCTCCAGTAAGCAAAGGGGGGCAGCTTAAAATTCATTCCTTCAATAAATTCTTTGCTCTCCCGTAAAATATTGTTTAGTTCCGAGCGTTTCATGTCATAGTCCTCCTGCTATTGTTTATTGTCTGATGGTCTTATCATCAACCGGAGAGAAACAATCTCCTTGGGCGCAGCCGAAACTGCAATCCGGTTGTGGCTGCATATAAGCCTCGCATCTTCCGTCTCGTCCATACGGACCTTGGATGCGGCCTCCAGAGTAAATGCCGAATCCAGTGTAAAATTCATCTCTATGCCTGTGGTTTTTGGGTTATAGAAGCGCACAATGATTCCCTGGCCGTTTTCCGCCGGCTTCATGGCCGTCACCATACCGTCTCCCTCCGCCTGAAGGAAGGATGCCTTTGGCTCCTGTCTGGCTTTTGGTGCAATATAGTCCGGCATGGATTCCTCCTCCAGAAAGTCCTTCTGCACGCTGTAGAGGGGGTGCCGGAACCTCTCCACCTGATCCATAACGTTCTCATAGCCGCCACTGTGGGGGATAAAGGCATAGCGGTACCGCTGTTCTCCTTGAAGCTGTGCGGCCGGCAGCTTGAATTTGCTTCCATGGTACAAAACACCCACATGAAGGTGCTCTGTGGCACGAATCAACGTTATGCACAATGTCTTTCGCATGGGCAGAACCTCAAATTCCAAAATTCCGTCTCCGGACACAGCCACTCCTGTATCACCATCGCTGATTCCGCAGAAATCATGCATGGGATGGTAGCCGTAATAGGCCTCATAGGCTCCCGGCTCCACATAGTTTACATTTTCCGGCTGAACCGGACGGCGGATGACGTCAAAGGGCAGTCCGGAATAGCTTAAGTTGCTGTCAATATCGGTGGGAAATCCCACCCGGAGCCGATGCTGCTTTGCCGTATTGTCAATCACAGTCTCAAACTCCACAAACGGGCTGTTTTTGCGCAGGATGACATCCGTGGTGATTTTAAGCTCTGTGGTCTGGCTGCTCCGTCCTGTGGAAGCGGCGTTCAGATTTTCCGGCACCGTCATAGACTGGGTAATCTGTATCACTCCCTTTAAGGGATTATTTTCTGTAATTTTAAGCTCCAGGTTCTTTCCGGTACTAACGCACATGGGGTCATTGAGAGGGGGAATGTGCATAAATCCACAGCCTGCCTCTCCTTCATCCAGGAAACGGTGAATGCCGCTGTAGCATCTTCCACTCTGTTTATCCAGAACGTTAAGGCTTGCGTCCCCATTCACCTCCACACGCAGGCAATCATTTTCCATGACGTTTGGTCCGGTGACAATGCCCTTCACCGGCCGGGGATGAGGCGCCCCCAGATGTACCTCAAGGGTCTTATAGCCTGTGGCCGGAATCTGTCCCACCTCCGCCGTCACCCGGAAGATCCGAACCGGGAGCTGTCCCACCAGCCCGGAGAAGGGAACATAGCGTAAAAGCATATCCTCCCGAACGTCCAGAACATGCACCGGTATCTCCCGGTTCTCCTGGTAAAGATGGGGCTGGGTGGTAACTGCCTCATGGGTGGTGATGACTTCAAAGGTCACACATTCCTCCCGGGGCTGGGCAGAAGGATTATAAATCATAACCGCCTCCTCCGATACCTGTTTGATTTTCCGGAAGAAGCGCTGCTCCAGCTCCGTGTAAATTTCCCGTGCAATGTCCTCTGCTTTTTCAAACCGGGAATAGATTTCACGGTAGCTGGGCTCGGAATTTGCACAGCACAGGCTGTCGTGTGCCTGATTCATAAGCACATATTCCCATGCCTTTTTAAGGGGTGCAAAGGGAAGATTTTCTTCCCCCAGGGCAATCATCCGGGCCATCATAGGCTCCACACGCCGCTCTAAAATATCCTCCATCCTGCGGTTGTATTTTTTGATGTCCATGCGCATGGACTGAGAGCCAGGCAGAATCAGTACCTGGCGCGGGTCCCTGTGCTCTCCTTTGTAGAGCGGGGGCTCGCTTTCCAGAGTATCCTTCACAGCCACAATGTAGCGCCCGATGGTGCTTTGCTTTGTTTTAAGATTGGGGCGCAGCTCTTCTATCTTTGCCAGCGTCCGCTTCATGGTGGGGTTGGCCCACATATGGTCCACGCCGTTCATCAAAAGAAGCTGGGGGGAATTTGCCCGCTCTGTCTCACTGCGATCATCAAGAATCAGCTTCAACTGCTCTGTCAGGGACGGCATTTTGATTGTCTCCCCGAATACCTGAAAGAGGATGGGCTCCTCTCTGTCTGACAATCCGTTTCCGTTATTATAGGAATTAAGCAGCGAGCATACGCCTACCACCGTCCCGTCACTTCCCTCCCACTTAAAGTAATTGGGCGAGCCCAGGGGCATTCCCCTGGCCCCTACCAGGTGGGACATGCCAAATCCCTTCATCATCTGGGGAAGCTGGGCATGGAAGCCAAACATATCGGGAAGGTAATTGATGTCTGCCATCTCCATGGTATCCCCGTATTTCTCCATCTCCCCACGACCCCTTAAGAGGTTGCGAATCTGGGCTTCCCCGTCGGACATGTAGACGTTGGGCTGGGTGTACCAGGGGCCAAGCAAAATCCTTCCCTGTGAAATCAATGTGCGGATTTCCTCCTCCTTCTCGGGGCGAAGCTCCAGATAGTCATCCACCATCAGGGTATGACCATCCGCCACAAAATATTGAATTTCACCGCTCTGCATCAAAGGCAGAAGCCGGTCAAACATTTTTATCAGCCGATACCGGAACTCTTCAAAGGTAAAATACCATTCTCTGTCCCAATGGGTATGGGGAACCACGTGAACAAGATATTTTTTATCCATACCGTTAACTAACCTCCGTTTTCCTTTCCAATTAAGACAATCTCTGGCTCATCCTTTCACCGACCCCAGCATAATTCCCTTTGCAAAATGCTTCTGCAAAAATGGGTATATCAAAAGAATCGGAATCATGGCCAGAACAATCTGCGCCGCATTGGTATTCTCCGCACATATATTCTCCAAATCCCGCAGGTTGCTGACCCGGGAGGGGTCAATCTTCACAACGATGGTCCGAAGATAAGTCTGTAACGGATATTTTGAAATTGTATTGATGTACAGCATCCCGTCAAACCAGGAATTCCAGTGGTTGAAGGCCGAAAACAAAACCAGCACGGAGAGCACCGGCTTTGAAAGGGGCAGATACACCTTGAAAAGGATGCGCCAGTGGCTGGCGCCGTCAATCTGCGCCGCCTCACACAATTCCTGGGGAATGCTCTTAAAATAATTCTGCAAAAGTATGACGGAAAATACAGGTACCGCCCCCGGTAAAACCAAAGCCCAGATGGAGTCAATCAGCCCCGTATAGGAGACCACCATGTAGGTTGGAATGATTCCTCCGTTAAACAGCATGGAGAGAAGGAAAAACCATACATAGAATGGTCTTGCCTTAAAGGAGGATTCTTCCTTGGATAGGGGATATGCCGCCAGCACAATCAGCAGCATATTAATCACCAGCCCCAGGATTGTGCGGACAAAGGCAATCAGGGTGGCATCCAGAAATGCCTTGGTTTTCATAATTGTAATGTAGGAGTCCACCTGCCACCCTACCGGAAGGATTCCAACCTTTCCCGCCATAATCGCATCCTTGGAGCTAAAGGACAGCGCCAGTAGATGCAGCATGGGAAGGACACATGCAACTGCAAGAATGACCAAAAAGAAGTGATTGAAAATGTCAAAAATCTGACCTGCTCGTGTTTGATTACGTCTTCGCATCGCTTTCATCCCCCCTTCAGATAACTTTGTAGCCCGTCAGCTTTTTTGCCAGCCAGTAGGAGAAAATCAGCATAATACAGGAGATGACAGATTTGAACAGCCCTGCTGCAGTGGCAATGTCAAACTGCCACTGCTCCATACCGTACCGATACACAAAGGTATCAAGAATATCCCCACTGTGCATGGTCAGGGGGCTAATCAGATTGTAAATCTGCTCAAAGCCTGCATTGAGGATATTTCCAAGGCTCAATACCGCCACCAGAATAATAGTGGGTGCAATACCGGGAAGGGTCACATGCCTCATCTGAGCAAACCGTCCGGCGCCATCCACAATGGCCGCCTCATAAAGGGCTGCATCAATCCCGGCCAATGCCGCCAAAAATATAATGGTATTCCATCCAAACTCCTTCCAGACATGGGTCACCACAATAATTTCCCGAAATATGGAGTCATTCCCCAGAAAATAGATTGGCTCTATTCCAAAAATCCCCAAAACCTGATTCAGGAGTCCCCCATTGGGAGACAGAATACTGATAATAATTGCCGCCATCATAACCCAGGAAACAAAATAGGGCATGTAGATAATGGTCTGGGTCAGACGCTTAAATATGCTGGAAAGCACTTCGTTGAGCATTAGAGCCACCACCAAGGGTACCACCAGCCCCGCCACCATTTTTGCAAAGGAAATCACCAGGGTGTTAATAAGAACCTGCAGGAAATCCGGATCACGGAAAAGTGTCTGGAAATTCGCAAGTCCAACCCACTCCGACTGGAAGATTCCCTTTGCCGCATTAAAATCCTGAAATGCGATGACTACACCAAACATGGGCAGATAATTGTATATAAGGATAAAAAGCACCGGCAAGACCATCATCAGATGTAAGGAACGGACATATTTTCCTTTATTTAACATATTGAACCTCCATTTAATGCAAAATATGATGCTTACCGGGCAGCCTTATACCATTCATTAATCTCCTGGGTAATCTCCTCTCCGCCGCTTGCTTTCCAATATTCAATGGCCTCATCAAAGGCAGAAATGTCATCCCCACCAATCACAGAGAGCATGGCATCCATCACTTTCTTATCCAGGGTGACAAGCTTTTCGCTGATATGTGCAGGCGTTATGGTGGTATACTGGCTCAGAATAATGCGCCCCTCCTTGTTCATTTCATCGCAGATGGAGTAGGTGGATGCCTCCGGCGCATTGACCAGCGCGTATCCGATGCGGCTTCTGTCAACGGTCCCATCCAAAAAGCCCGTAACAATCTCATACATATCTTTATCATTTACAGTTTCCAGCTTCGATTCATCCTTGCTTGCAATGGCGTCCCAGACACGGTAGCAGGACTGCATATTCCGCCAAGGCTCCCAGCACGCCACCAGTCTGTACTGCTGCACCTGAATCTGTGACGCCTCATGGAAGTTGTAGGTGGCAGGCTCCTCCACATCAAGCTTAAAGCCAAGGTTTATCATCTTCACCGCTGCCTCCGGATGCTCATATCCCTTGCGGACAAAGAAGAACTGACTGGGAGAGCCATTTCCCCAGGCCTGGGTTGTGGCATCTGAACCATCCACGGTGGGCAGCTCGCACACCATCCATTCCGCATTTTCATCGTTGTTGTAGCTGCTCTGAATGGCTGAGATGGGAGCCCAGTAGGTTCCGTACGCAATACCCACCTTTCCGGCCACCAAATCCTCACGAACATTGGGATTTACAGCCATATCGGTGCTGATAAGCCCCGCTTCGTACATTTCCTGAAGCTTTAAAATCGCCTCCCGCATCTGCGGCTGTGTGGTACTGTATACCAGATTTCCGCTTCCGTCATCCACCCAGATATTGTAGTAGGCTCCGTAACCATTCAGGAAGCCCTCCCAGTCACATTCTCCGGCCATTTCGTAAGGCCCCATGCAGATGCCATAGGTGTCATCTCCGCCCAGCTTGGCATCCTTAAAGGCCTTTGCCACTGCCACCAGCTCATCTATGGTCTTGGGTGCATCCATATTCACCTGATCCAGCCAATCCTTGCGGATAAATAAAAGGTTGATGGAATCCGGCGTTGTGCCTGTAACGGGCAGACCCAGCATCCGGTCCTCAAAGGTCATAAAGGCTCTGGTAATACCACCGTCTGCTTCCACCTGCTCCTTGTAATAGTCAGAAGCATACGCTTCAAATACATCCGTCATATCCTCCACAAGGTCTGCTTCCACCAGCTGCATATAGGTGGCAGCATCCACCCAGCCCATATCCGGCAGAGCTTTGGTGGACATGGCCATATTCCACTTTGTGTTGTACTCATCCCCGGTGGGTGTCCACAAATAATTTAATTTGATATTTAAATAGTCCTCATAGGCATGGGACCACACATTGTCCTCCAAGGATTTGGTTTCCGGGTAGTCCTCATTAAATGTAACAGTGGAATCCATGGTACGTACAACATTGATAGTAAGGGGCTCCTCATACTTACCGAAAGGATCTGCCGTTTTGTCCTCCACGCTCCCTCCCTGTTCATTCTCTGTGGAATTTCCACTATTTCCCGATTCCTTCCCGCCCTTGTCGCCCGAACAAGCTGTAAGAGACATCAAAGTCGACGCCACCAGCGTCATTGCCAACAAAACCCGCAACCTCTTTTTCATAATAAAATCTCCTTTCTCTTCTTGTGATATTGACTTTTGAAGCTAGTTAGATTATAATGTGTATCGATACACAAAGTCAATATGACATATCTTCCAGAATTTTTTCAAAATTTTTGTAAAAAGTGCCGAAATAGTAAGAAAGGACCTTTAGACTTACTCCGTATCCGCCAGGCTGGTGGAATCTCGCACAATCAGCCTGGGAGTATAGCTTGCGGTAATCCTTGCGTGACTGTCATTCTGCAGCACATGGCAAAGTGATTCCATGGCTTTTTCACCGATTTCCCGAATGGGAAGCTGAACGGTGGAAATGGGAGGATGATACATAGCCGCCATGGGAATATCGTCAAACCCCACGACAGCGGCCTCACCCGGTATGGCTATATTGTTTTTATGGCAGTATTTAATAAAACCGATGGCAAAAATATCCGCTTCCGTGAGAACTGCCGTGGGACGCGGACTGCTTCTGTGGAATTTCTGTGCTGCCTGGTAACCGGTCTCCAGAGAGTAAGAAGCGTGATACCTTAATTCAGGTAAAACCGAAAGTCCGGCTTCCTCCATGGCATGGACAAAGCCCTTCTGCTTCTGCTCGGAGGTGATGCTGTTCCCCGGCGCACCGATATACCCGATGACCTGATGACCAATCTCAATGAGATATTTGGCGGCCTCGTACATGCCAAGCTCCACATTGACCACCAGATTGATGGGAATTTCCTTCTCCTCATCCCAGGACATCAGCGCAATGGGAACATTCTTCCACTGCTCTCTTAAGTGCTGCACCAGTGTTTCATCATCGGGAAAGCATACGATAATCCCATCCACACGCTGAATGGAGGAAACCGCAAAGGAGCGTGAAACCACAGAATTCTGTTCGTTACGTATATCCGGAATGGTCTGAAGCAAAGCCGTATATCCATATTCACTGGCCTTTTGCTGGATGGCCGTGAACAATTCTGCAAAGAATGGATTGGTGATATTGGGACTGATAATAGAAATCATCCCTGTTTTGCCGCTTCTTAGTGCCCGGGCCTGTGTGCTGGGACAGTAATCCAGCTCACAGATTGCTTTCTCAATCTGCTCTTTGGTTGTGGCCCGAACACTGGTTGGGTTTTTCAAATACTTGGACACAGCGGCCACAGAATAACCTGATAATTTGGCAACATCTTTGATGGTAGCCATGTATATGCCCCCCTTCCCATTTAAAATACAAAATTTACCACTATTATATTTTCTCTTCCCTGATTTGTCAACCAAGGTACTTTTGGGCAATAGCTTACACCTGCCAGGAGGATTCTATTGTCACAAATAAAACATGCAAACAGAAAGGATGATTTTATAACATGAAAGGAATCAAAAACGGAATGGTGATGCAGCGAAATGAGCACAATGTCTGTGATATTTATTTCTCATCATCGGAAAAACCAGGAATGGTAACCTATCGTCCTGAGAACAGCTCTCTTTCTCACTCAGATATTACCGGGGGCTCTGCTACGGTGAAAGCTGTCAGTAATGAGACCTACCGCCTCACCGGAATCCCTGTGGGTGGCCCGTATACGCTGACCATTGGCAGTGAGTGCTATGAACATATTTATGTGGGAGACCTGTGGATTCTGGCGGGGCAATCCAACATGGAGGGCTGTGCCAAGCTTTCCCGGCGGGATTTCGACTTTATCCCCAGAGAGGATGTCCGTGCTTTATACCTTTGCAATGACTGGGCTGCTGCCAGACCCTCCCTTCACAATCTGGGCAGCTCCTTTTACCAGGTTCACATCCTTTTGGGTGGAACACCAAAGCCGGATTGGTGGGGTGCAGGTCCCGGGCTGTCCTTCGCCCTTTCCATGGAAGCCTATACCGGAGTGCCCCAGGGGCTCATATGCTGTGCCCATGGCGGCACCAATCTGGCGGAGCATTGGAATCCCAGGTACAAGGATGAGGGGCCTCACAAAAATCTGTATGCCGCCATGGTGACCCGGGTTCAGGAAAACGGAAATCGTGTCCGGGGAATGTTCTGGTATCAGGGCTGTTCTGACGCGGAGGAGCTTTTACATGATAAGTACACGGATAATATGATGGATTTCGTAGATGCATGCCGGCGGGATATTGCCGAAGACCTTCCTGTTGTGCAGGTACAGATTGGCCGGACCATCTCACGTCCTTCCAGAAAATATTGTGATTGGTGGAAATGTATTCAGGAGCAACAGCGCCTGCTGCATGAGAAGGTTGAGAATCTTGATACGGTGGCCTCCGTGACAAAATGCCTGGATGACGCCATCCACCTTGACAGTGAAGGACAGTGGCAGCTGGGGGCCGAGGCTGCCGAGGCCATGTATCATCTGGTTTTCGGGGAGGATAGCCGGGGCTGTCTGGCCGCTCCCCGGCTGGAGCGCTACTGGCTGGATAACTGCCGGTGTGAAATTGATCCTCTTAGCGAATACGTGGTTATCAAGCTGAAATACTGCAATTTACACGGCTCCCTCACTGCCCAGGGACGTCCCATGGGCTTTGAGGTTATAAGCAACGACCCAGAACAAATTCCCCAATACGTTTACAAGATTACCTTGGAGCAGGATACCGTATCTCTCTTTCTTTCGGCCACACCGGACATGCTTTCCGGCTGCCAGCTTTATTACGGGTACGCCCCGGACTGCCCCTGCAATATTACCGATGAGGCGGGACGTGCCATTCCGGTTATGGGGCCATTGTCACTGAATCTGTAATATAACAAGGGGTATCTAACAGTTCGTTATGACAGTAACCATTCAGTATGTGGATTTACAAAACAAAACACCCCAAGCGGCAGGATAGAAAAACGCCCCGGGAAAAAGATGCTATCCTGACAGACCATTGAAAGACGCCGGCACTTAGGGAGCTGCCCCACGCGAGGCGAGCGAACTTAGTGTCCGCTGCGTCTTGAGCTGAGCGAAAGCGCGTCTGTCAGGATAGTATCTTTTTTCGAAGCGGTCTTTCTATTTTACTTATCTTTGTATAGTTTGCCCAGCTCCTGCTCCGTTTTTCCTGGATTGTCCTCTATCAATTTTATCAGCTCTTTGATGAAAGGCTCCGGCTCCTCTAACATATCGGCAATGGCGGTGGCATTCAAACCCTTTGCCAGCTTCTTCTTTACCAGAGAAACCAGTTTTGTCCATTCGCCTTCCATACGGTCTTCTTCGCGCCCCTCTTCACGGCCAAGCTCTCGGTTTTCCTCCCTCTCTTGACGCATATGGGTTTCCTCATCATATTCAAATATACTCACTTCTATCGCCTCCGCTCTATACTTTGTCAGAAACTCCACTAATATCCCATCACGGATGCTGTCTGTCACCGCACGGTCCACCGCCTCCCGGATGGGTATCTCCTTGGCATAACTTCGTACTCTTTCCACGTAAAGCATATATTCCTTCAATAGCCGACAGCTTTCCATCAGCTCCCGGTTATTCCCCGGATTGATATTTAAGACCGTCACACAAAGCTCAACCTCCGGCTCATCCGTAGGCTTCTCGAAGGCCTCTGATAATGGAGTGAGCAAATCCATTCGCGAAGCGAATTTAAGATGGATTTGCGAAGGTTACTGGTCACGGGTGAACAGTAACATTTTCACTTTCAAAATCCGCCCCAGGGATTCGTCAATCCTATCCTGGGAGATACTTCCCTCCTTCACGGCAGCCAAAAGGCCCTGATAGGCATCCTCCAAATCCTTGGGCATCAGCAGTATATCCACCCCGGCCTCAACGGCCAGTACCGCTGCTTCCTGTGAGGAATAGTTCTTGGAAATTGCTCCCATGTCCAGGGCATCGGTGATGACAATCCCCTCATAGCCCATCTCCCTTCGGAGCAAATCTGTCACCAATCCCCGGGACAGGGAGGCAGGCATATCGTCCCCGGTCACATTGGGCAGTGAAATGTGGCCCACCATGATAAACTCCACATCCTCCTCAATCCCTCTCTGAAATGGAATCAGCTCGCACTCCTTCAATTCCTCCAGGGTTTTGTCGGTGTAGGCGTATCCTGCATGGGTATCGCCCTGGGTGGCCCCATGACCCGGAAAATGCTTCAGGCAGCCGTATATGCCATTCTCGT
>CAPNGW010000042.1 GCA_948665105.1 uncultured Lachnospiraceae bacterium | reverse complement strand
ACAGGACAGGGGGCCACCGGAATGGAGATGAATGCCATTGCCGCAGTGGTCATCGGAGGCGCTACTCTGACCGGAGGTGTCGGTACAGTCATGGGAACCATGCTGGGGGCGCTGCTTTACGGGATTCTGGCAAATTTGTTCCCGCTGATTGGTGTTAGCTCCTATTTGCAGCAGCTGATGCAGGGATTGATTATTCTGTTGGCAGTGATTATTTCTGTCAAGGACAGCCGGTCAGTGATACAGAAACTAAAGTTAAGGTTGAGAAAACAGTAATGGAGGGACAAAAACATGGAAGCAGCTCTGGAATTGAAGGGTCTGAAAAAAGTATTCGGGGAAACCACAGTGCTTTCGGATATTGATATCACTTTTTTTAAAGGGGAGTTCCATGCGTTGGTGGGTGAGAACGGAGCAGGAAAATCTACCATTATCAAGGCAATTTCCGGTGTACATAAGCCGGACGGAGGCCAGATTTTCCTCCATGGGAAGCCTGTGAGGTTCGCCAATCCCAACGATGCCCAGCAGGCGGGAATCAGCACCCTGTTTCAGGAGATACAGGAAATTCCGGAAATGACCGTTGCAGAAAATATCTTTCTTGGAAGAGAGCCCAGAAGGCCGGGAACGCTTCTCATTGATAAGAAGAAGCTTAGGAAGGATGCAGAGAAGCTGATGGGGGATTTGGGAATTGCCATAGATACCACCCAGAAGATGCGGGAGCTTCCGGTGTCCGGCAGGAAGATGGTGGAAATAGCCCGTGCCGTCAGCGGACAGGCCTCGGTGGTCATTATGGATGAGCCTACCGCCAACCTGAATGCGGAAGAGATTCGCTCACTGTTTCGGATGATTGATGCCTTGAAGAAAAAGGGCATTACAATTATCTATATTTCCCACCGCATGAATGAAGTGTTTGCACTGGCGGACCGGGTGACGGTATTGCGGGATGGAAAGAAGGTAGCCACCTTAAACAATGAAGAGTATGACGAGAAGAGCCTGATTTCCCTGATGATTGGCCGGGAGCTGACAGAATTGTATCCCAGGCGTCACAATAAAAGGGGCGACGTGGTTTTGGATGTGCAGAATTTCAGTCTGGATGGATTTTTTCAGGATGTCTCCTTCCAGGTGCGGCAGGGGGAGGTTGTAGGGCTGGCAGGACTGGATTCTTCCGGTGCAACAGCTGTCACAAAGGCACTGTTTGGACTGTGTGAAAAGCCTGGCGGTAAGGTTTTCTGTGACGGACAGGAGTTGAAAATAAAAAATCCCGCAACAAGCATCCGGCAGCATATTGCCTATCTTCCGGAGGACAGAAAGACCCAGGGACTGTTTTTAAATCAGAATTTAATTTTTAATTATACCATCAGCTCTCTTCGGACGCTGTTCAGTAAAATGGGCGTCATAAGAAACAGAAAAGAAGCGGAGGATGCAAAGGAAATATCCGGGGTGCTAAAGCTGAAGGCAAGGGGCCTTCACTCCAGACCCAACGAGCTGTCAGGGGGGAACCAGCAGAAGGTACTTTTGGGCAGATGGCTTTTGGATAAGTACAAGATTCTGATTATGGAGGAGCCCACCCGGGGCGTGGACGTGGGGGCAAAGTCGGAGATTTACAATCAGATTAACAGCCTGGCACAGAAGGGGATTGGGGTTTTGCTTTACTCCACGGAAATGATGGAGCTTTTGGGAATGAGCGACCGGATTCTGGTATTCTCCGCAGGAAAATTGACGGCCTGCCTGGAGAAGGAAGAGGCCTCCCAGGAAAAAATTATGCAGTATGCATTGGTAAGGTAGGTGAAGAACATGAAAAGAAGAGAAATATCCCAAATCATTCCGGTGGCTATGCTGGTGGTGCTGATTATAATCGGTTCCTTCCTTTCCGCAAATTTCTTTACGGTGAACAACTTTTCCAATATTTTACAGTATGCGGTGGAGTCCGCCTTCATAGCCATCGGAATGACCTTTGTACTGCTGATTGGTGAGATTGATTTGTCTGTGGGCTCCGTCATGGCCTTTGCCTCTGTGGTTGCGGCCAGAATGGCCCTGGCCAAAATGAATGTGCTGTTGATTCTTTTGGCAGTGCTTCTCATCGGCCTGGCGTGTGGAATCATCAACGGCCTGATTATCACCCAGCTTCGGGTGGAGCCCTTTATGGGAACGCTGGCCATGATGATGATTATGCGAGCCTGTACCTTCCTCTTCACCGGAGGAGGCCCTTTGACCGGCTCCGTGGATGGCTCCTTCAAAATGATTATCAAGGGAAGTATTTTCAATGTTCCCTTAGGCATCTGGTATGTGGTCATTGCCTTTGTGATTGCCTGGCTGGTTGCCACGAAAACCAGATTCGGACGTCATACCTATGCCGTGGGGGGCGGGGAGGAGACAGCCAAGCTGTTCGGTGTCCGCGTGGAGCGGATTAAGGTTGCAGTTTATGCCATCAGCAGCGTGCTGGCTGCCTTGTCGGGGCTTCTGGTTACTGCCCGTATCGGCATTGGAGAGCCCAGAACCGGGTACGATTATGAAATGACAGCCATTACGGTCTGTGTGGTAGGCGGAGTCAGCATGAACGGTGGAAAAGGAAGCGTTTTGGGCACCTTCATTGGTCTTATGGTGGTGAGTATCATTAAGAATCTCATGAACCTTATGAATATTGACGTAAACGGGCAGCCCATTGTGACAGGTGTGATTATTCTGGTTACGGCTCTGATTGTGACCCGGGAAATCAAGGGAAAACGCAAAAAACTGGTGAGGGAAGTGTAAAGGGCTTCCATGGCACGGAGAAGGGGAGAATATGAAATCAAGTGGAATTTATGAACCCTTTCCCTGACAGGGGAGGAAGGGCCATAAAAATAAAAAGCAAAGCAAGAAAGGAGAAATGTATGAAGAGAAAAATGGCAGCAGTTGTATTGGTAGTATGCATGAGCATCGGCCTGTTTGCCTGCGGGAAGGGGCAAGAGAACCAGGAGCCCCCAAAGCAGGAAGGAGGAACTGAGGGAACGGAAACTCCTTCTGAGGGAGAGACACCCCAGGGGGACGTTGGGGAGACGGAGGGAAAGAAAAGCTACAAAATCGGATTTTCCCAATGTGTTATGAACCATCCCTTCCGTATTGCAATGGTGGATTCCTTTAAGGCCGTTGCAGAGAACTATGAGGATGTGGAGATTGTGGTGGTGGAAGGAAACGGAGATGTCCAGACAGAAATCACAAACATTGAGTCTTTGATTCAGCAGGAGTGCGATGCCATCATCGTTTCCAGCCTGTCGGGAACCTCCATCTATCCGGCCTACAAGGAGGTGCAGGATGCCGGAATTCCCCTGATTATCGCAGCCTCCGGCTGTGCCACTGAGGAGGAAGAGGCATACAATTATTACAATTCCTTTGTATCCACCGATGAAGTGGAGATGGGAATTGCAGCGGCACAGTGTGCCAATGAGCTGTTGAACGGAGAAGGCAATGTGGTTATGATTCGTGGCGTTGTGGAGTCCACCAATTCCATGAACCGTTACGTGGGCTGGAATCAGGAAATTCCAAAATACCCGGGGATTAAAGTGGTTGCAGAGCAGGCTGCGGAGTGGCTGCGCTTAACTGCCAACGAGGTTATGGCAAATATTCTTCAGGCCAACAAGGAAATTGACCTGGTATACTGCGAGAACGATGAGATGGCGCTGGGAGCCCTGGAGGCAATCCGGGATGCAGGCCGTGAGGACGAAATGGTGATTGTCAGCATGGACGGCCAGCCGGATGCCTGTGATGAGGTTCTCTCAGGCGGAGCCTTCAAGGTAACCATCACCAACAACTCCAGTATGGATGAGGCTGTAAAGGCCGCATACCAGTTATCAACAGGCGGCTCTGTGGACAAAAGAATCATTCTTCCTTATGAAATCGTAACGGAAGAAAACGTAGAGGAATACATAAAAAATAATTTTCAATAAGAGAAAGGAGATCTATATGGGATACGAAGATGTGTTACAGGATATTCCGGTAAGTGAATATCAGGGACGTTTGGCAAAGACAAAGGAAAGAATGGAAAAGGAAGGGCTGGAAGGACTTTTGGTGTACTCCGATTCCGCAAGAATGAGTAATGTGCGCTGGCTGGCAGATTACCGGGCTTTTGACGGGGTGTTCCCCTATCCGGCCATGGTATTTGTTCCCTTAATTGGCGACCCCATTCTGTTTGCAGAGGGAAGCCTGGTGGGATATGCCAGGGACAAGACCTGGTTTGACGATACCCGGGGCATACGCCAGGAGTTGGGCAATGTGGTGCGGGATTTCACCTCCAAGCATCCCGGGGCAAAGCTTGGACTCAGCGGAGCCAAATATTGTGCGCTGGAATTCTATGAGCAGATTATGAGCAATATTGGAAACTCCACCTTGCAGAAGACCATGCTGATTGAAAACTTGAAATCTGTAAAAAGTGAACGTGAGATTCGCAACATGAAGGTTGCCGGTGAGCTGGCAGACAAGGGTCTGTGGAAGATTAAGGAGCTGCTGGCCACTGAGAAAAATCTCACAGAGCGGGAGGTGGTAAGGCAGGCCATGGCGGAAATGTTCCGTCTGGGTGCAGACTCAAAATCCTTCGACATTATGGTGCAGTCCGGCGTCAATGCGGAGAAATGGTTCCTGGCTTATCCCACCGATAAGATTATTAAGAAGGGGGAGACCATTCTCATCGATATCGGTGTCAGATACAATGACTATTCCTCGGATATGGCCAGAGGCGTAGGCTACGGCGAGATGAACCAGGAGCAGGAGAAGCTTCTGGACACCTGCCTTGAGGCATGGAGAGCCGGCATGGCGGCCCTGAAACCGGGCATGACAGGAAAAGAGGCGGATGTGGCTGCCAATGAGGTTATGAAGAATGCAGGATATGTACACTTTGCAGGCGAGGGCAGAGGCTGTGCACACTCCACCGGCATGGACCCGGAGGAAGAGATTCCCACCATTGGGCCGGACAGCGATGATGTGCTTAAGGTGAATCAGACCTTCTGCTTTGAAATCACCTTGTGTGAACCGGGTGTAGGCGGAACGCGTATTGAGGACACGGTGGTATTAAGAGAGGACGGTCCGGAAAGCCTGACCAATTTCCCCAGAAGCAACCGCTGGTAAGTGCTGGAAGCTTCCGAAACGCATAGTTCCCTGGGATGCTGTAAAATAGCTGTAAAAGGCTGTTTTACGGCATCCCTTATCGGCTTTTTTTCGAAAATGTGGGATTGTGGGGCTGGTTGTCTTTTCAAAAGTAAAGCTATATAATGGGGAAAAGAAAGGGACAGGAGAGATGCCTGTGAAAAAAGAAGTATTGCGGGTCAGCCATTTGTGCTTTAGCTATAATCAGGATTCCATTTTGTCGGAGGTTTCCTTTTCCGTGTTTGCAGGTGAAATTGTAAGTATAGTGGGAAATAACGGTGTGGGCAAAACGGTTCTTGGGAAGATTCTGTCAGGAGAACAGAAGGAGGACTCCGGTATGGTGCTCTTCCATGGAAAGGTTCTGCCTCCGGGGGAAGCGCGGAAAAAGTGTATACACTACATCCAGGAGGAAGAGAAAATTCTGGGAAACATGACTGTGGCAGAGAATATTTTAATGGGTCAGGAGCCAGACAGAGGCTGTTATTTTCACTGGTCAGGAAGCTGTAAGAAGGTCCAGGAGTATCTTAAAAGATATGGCCTTAATATCCATGCGAAGCAGAAGGGATTTGAACTGTCCGCGGCTCAAAAAAGAATGGTAATGCTGGTGCGGGAGCTGATTCAGAAGCCGGAGCTTTTGATTATTGACGGAGCGCTGGACTTGATTTCCTATGGGAGTATTCCGGAAATGGTCCGACTGTTGAAGGATATGGTGGCACAGGGCACCACCATTGTCTATCTGACTCATAATCACCGACTGGCAGCTTCCTTTTCCCATCGGCTTCTTTTTCTTCAGAAGGGCCTCATCGTCTATGAGATGGAGCGGGCGGCCTTTGCCGATGACAAGATTCAACAGGTGGCCTCCAATTTCATGAAGGAAATCAAGTGGCAATCCGGGAAGCGGGCGGACATTTATGAAGAAGTGCTTAAGGTACAGGACTTGACAACGGAGGGGCTGAAGCAGGTTTCCTTTACCCTGCGAAGAGGAGAGATTGTGGGGCTCATTGGTTTTAAGCACAACGGCATCTCAGAATTTTTGGAATGCTTAAGCGGCAGCCGGAAAAAGTGGCAGGGGGAAATCTGGGTGGACGGAGCCTTGGTGGACCTTCGAAGTCCGAAAAATGCCATTAAAAGCCGTATACGAATCTGTGGAGACAACCATCAGGGCGTACTGTTAAAATTGTCGGAAACCATAAAAATGAATCTGAACGTAAGTATTATAAACAGAATCAGCAGACATGGGCTGATACAGAAAAAGTATGAGAATATGATTGCAAAGGAATATTGTGAAAAGTTTGGCATTCATTATGACATTCATACCAAACTGACAGAGCTCAATTTTGGTGCGGTATCCAAGGTGGCCATCGCATCCTGCATGATCAGTAATCCCCGGGTGTTAATCTTAAATAAGGCCACCAGGGGGCTGGATGAGGAAGGGATGCAGGATTTATATGAAATTCTGGATGAGATTCGGAAAAACTGTGGTGTGATTCTCAATTTTTCCAATGTGGAGAGGGGACTTGGCATTTGTAACCGGATTATTTTCTGGGGCAGGGAAGGAATCCTGGGGGAGCTTAAAGGGGAAGAGATTGATTATGAGAATATTGTGAGCTGCATGAGTGGCCAGTCACAATGAAAGGGGGAGGGACCAGAGTGAATCGAGTGATGATTATAGATGATGAAATCTGGGTGTCTGAGGTGATAAAAAATATTATTTGCTGGGAGGATTACGGCTTTTGTATTGAGGATGTCTGCCACGACGGAGTGGAGGCCATGGAACTGATTCGGAAGAAGCGCCCCCAGCTGGTGCTTACCGACATTCGCATGCCAGGAAAGACCGGGCTTCAGATTATTCAGGAAATTTCCATGGAATTGCCGGATACCCTGTGCGTGGTTATCAGCGGATACAATGATTTTGAATATGCAAAGACGGCGCTGACCTATGGGGCCATCGGATATTTGTTAAAGCCCATTGACGGCCAGGAGCTGAAGCAGATTATGATAAAGGCCGGGGGGATTCTGGAGGCCATAAGGCGGCCTCATGCGGTGGAAACCCAGGTGTATGAGGAATATGAGCAGACCATAGACCGGCTCCGGGAACAGTTCTTCAAAAACTGCTTCGAGGGCAGCCAGGACAGAAAGCGGACCCTTTGGGAGTTGAACCAGGAATTGAAATTGAATTTTAAAGCGGGCTGCTATCGCCTGGTGAGTATTTCGGCTGCGGGAAAAGTTGGACCCAAGCAGCTGTTTACGGATATCAGCAAGCAGCTTTGGGGGAAACAGATTCCCATACTCTGCCATGAAATTGTTCCTTTTTTGTACAGAAGCAGGATTATTCTGGTGTTGAATTACCGGGAAGAGAAAAGTGAGGCTGTACTTTCGGGCATCCAAAGCCTTTCAGCGGATGTGATGCAGAAGGAGGGGGGAATTACGTTTCTGGTGGGAGATGAGTTCGGAGACATTTTTAAAATCCAAAAGGCGTACCGGAATGTGAGGGATATGGAATACATGCGCCTGTTTTTTGGATGTAACCGGCTGTATCTTTTTGACGCTTTAGTGCATTACGGAAAGGATACTGCTACCCTGTTGCAGCCGAATTTGGAGGTCTGCGTCAGACAGGTTTTAAAAGGTGGGGATGAGGGGGAGGCCTTAAAGCTGATTCGGGAGGCTTTTGAATGGCTGCTGAACCGGGCAGGCAGGAATCCGGCGGCATTTGCAAAGGGCGTGTACCGCATTGTGGAAACCTTTAAGGAAAATATGGCAGAAATCTCTGAAAATGCCCAGGAGACATGCCGGGAGCAGCTGGAAAACCTGGATTTTGCTGACAGTGTGGAGCAAATCAAGGAAAGCTTCTTGGAAGTGATGAGGGTGCTGTTAAAGGCCCAGGCAAATCCCCGGCAACAGAAGGAAAAGAATGTGGTAGTAAAGGTGACGGAGTATCTTGAAAATAATTACATGAATAATATTGCCCTTACAGATATCGCGGATATGGTTCATCTGAATGCAAACTATTTCAGTGAAATTTTTCGGAAGGAAAAGGGCATCGCCTTCAAGGAGTACCTGACCCAGCTTCGCATGGAGAGGGCCAAGGAGCTGTTGAAAAAGAGCAATTACAGACAGTCGGAGATTGCAGCCATGGTGGGCTACAATGACACCAAGCATTTCACGAAAATTTTCAGAAAGTACGTGGGAATTACTGCAGGGGAATACAGAAGGCTCATGGTGGGAAAATGAAAGGAATATTCAAAAAACCGTATCGCCGTAATTTATCAAAAACATTGCTGATACATCTGTTTCTTATGGCCTCCCTGCAGCTGGTCTGCCTGGGCATGATTTTGTATGCGTATCCCTTTTGGGCTGCCCTGGGACTTATGTGCATTTTTCTGCTGGAGGGGCTCTTCTTTGGGAGGCAGGTACTGGGGCCCATTGCAGAGATTGAAAAGAAGATTGAGGTCTTAAAGAGGGAGAGCAAGGAGGACTGGGAGGAGGAAGGGGAGCTGCGCTCCTTTGGCCTTTTGGAGACCATCCAGCTTCTGCTTCAAAAGGAGTCCACCGCCAATATCATGAAGAAACAGGCGGAGATTGACGCCCTGCAGAACCAAATCAATCCCCATTTTCTGTACAATACCCTGGAGACAATACGTGGACAGGCCATCTGCTGTGGCGCCTTGGAAATTGCAGAGACCACCAAAGCCCTGGCTGACATTTTCCGGTTCAATATCAGCAAGAAGGGCTCCGTGATTTATTTGCAGGAGGAGCTTGCCAATGTGGAGGCGTATATGAAGATTCAGAAGATACGGTTTCAGGACCGTTTTTCCATGGACACGCAGATAGAGGCATCCCTGCTGCAGCTGAAAATACCGAAGCTTTTGATTCAGCCCCTGGTGGAAAATGCCCTGAAGCATGGGCTTGAGATGAAGCGGGGGAAGGGACGGATTATAATCAGGGGATTTCGCACGGAGGATACCCTCTTTATTGTGGTGTCGGATGATGGCGTGGGGATGAATACGTCAGAATTAAAGGCGTTGAATCAAAGAATGGCTGCGGACAGCCAGGTGGAGCTGGTCAGCGGGAATTCCACCAATGTGGGGCTGATAAATATCAATGACCGGGTGAAGATGATTTATGGGCCAAAGCATGGCGTTACGGTTCGGAGCATTCAGAATGTGGGGACGGAGGTTACAGTGACGGTAGGAATTTTATAGGGAACGAGGCTTCCTAATGCCTAAAAACAGGAACACATGTTCTAAACATGGTTCCTGTTTTTAGGCACTACTACAGTTATCATCATACCACAACCGAAAACATAAGTCTAGTCTTTTCTTTTGCTTTTTGCTATGCTGGTAGAACAAAGGAGGTTGGACAGATGGAGCAGGAGCGGAAGCATTTTGAAGAGTGCCGGGAATTGATTAAGGAAAATATCAGTGTCTATGAGGAGAAGGCCCGGCTGGGGAAGGCGGAGATGGAAGCGTTGTTTGCGGCGGTGGCCTCCGGGGATGTGGAGCTTTATAATCAGCTGATTGTCAGCAAGGATATTCAGGAGCACAGTGAAAGGCAGCTTAAGAAGAACCGGGCGGCCTTTGTGAAGCCTTATTTTGGACGCATTGATTATCAGGAGAAGGAGAGCGGACAGGGAGAGAAGCTCTATATTGGGAAAAACGGAGTATCCCGGGATAAGACGGATGTGGTGATTGTGGACTGGCGGGCTCCGGTGTCCACGCTGTATTATGAAAATGAGCTGGGAGAGGGAAGCTATCAGGTGCCGGAGATTGGTGAGATTTCGGTGGAGCTGGGGTTAAAGCGCACCTTCGATGTGGGAGACGGGGAGTTACTTGGGTATTACGACAATGACACGGCGGCTACGGATGAACTGCTGGTGAAATACCTGTCCCAGAATAAGGATGCGGTGCTGGGGGATATTATCTCAACCATTCAGAAGGAGCAGAATGAGATTATAAGGCAGTCTCCTTTTGGGAATCTGATTGTGCAGGGAGTGGCAGGAAGTGGGAAGACCACGGTGGCCATGCATCGGATTTCCTATATTTTGTACAACTATGACAAGCGGTTTCGTCCGGATGAATTTTGCATTATCGGAAGCAACGATATGCTGCTTCACTATATTACCAGCGGATTGCCGGAATTGGATGTGTACCATGTGGGACAGCTTCGAATGGATGCATTTTTCCGGGAGCTTTTGGGGAAGGAATGGAAGAAGAGCTACCGGGTGACGGAGCTTCCCTCGGAAGAAAGCTTTAAGAGCAGGCTGGATTTTGTGGTGGCACTGGATAGATATCTTACAGATATTCGGCGGAAGCTTCTTAAAAATGTGCAGGTGGAGGATGAGGCCCTGGGGGTTATTTTGACCAGGGAAAGTATCGGGCAGACCCTTAAGGAGAACGCCGACGCTTCCATGGCACAGCTTTATAAGCTGTTGAATGAAAGAATACGAAGCCGGATTGGATTTCTGGTTTCAGAGGACTCTAAGGACTTTTGCAAGGAAAAGCAGAGGGAGTACCGGGGATATTTTAATCTGACCGGAGAATATAAGAGCCTGGTGGGGCTGTACCAGGATTTCCTTAAGAAATTTGGGGAGGAGCAGGGTATTTTCACGGAGTCCGCGGTGGACCATACGGCGAAGGGGCGGTTTGATGTGTACGATTTGGCGGCCCTTAAGCTGATTCAGGGGCGAATGACCCAAAAGCAGTTCCATGAGGAGTATGGACAGGTGATTGTGGACGAGGCCCAGGACTTTGGGGCGGCGGTGTACTATGTGATGTATAAGGTGCTGAAGGGGTGCTATTTTACCATTATGGGGGATGTGTCCCAGAACATTCATTTTGAAACGGGAATGAACGACTGGGAGGCCTTGACGGACAGAGTGTTTGACCGGGAGCGGACCGGGTTTCATGTGCTTTCTAAAAGCTACCGGAATACCATTGAGATTTCAAAGGTGGCCGGGCGGGTGCTGGAGCGGGCTTCCTTTGGAAAATATAAAATTCAGCCGGTGATTCGCCATGGGGCGCCGGTGGAGATTTGCGCTGTCAAGGGAGAAGCCATGGCGGAGAGGGTGGCGGCCATGATAAAAGAGATTCAGGGCCGAGGATATGAGACCATTGCGGTAATCTGTCGGAATCAGGCGGAGGCGGACAGAGTGAAGCAAAGACTGGAGGCATGTCTAAAACAGGAGGGCAGAGGAAAGATATGGAAGGACCCCAAAGAGCCTATGGGGCCGGGAGAGGAAAGGGCTTCGGACGAAATCTTACCGTACAACAGAACGGAAGGAGAGGACGGATTTCATCAGGGACTTATGGTGCTGCCCATTGAGCTCACCAAGGGGCTGGAATTTGACGGTGTGATTTTGTGGAACCCTGATGCCCAGGCTTACAGCGAGAGCCAGGGAGATGCCAAGCTTTTGTATGTGGCCATCACCCGGGCGTTGCATGAGCTTCATATTGTGTATGACGGGGAGCTGACCGGGCTGCTGCGGTAAATGAGGAGGAATGTGATTTGAGACAAGTAGGTATTGTAGGAATCGGCCATACAAAATTCGGAAGGGCCAGTCAGGATTTTCTGGCATTATTGGAGGAAGCGGCTCTGCTATGCCTGGATGATGCGGGGATTGCGCCCGGTCCCACGGCAGGTATTGACCAGGTGC
>CAPNGW010000041.1 GCA_948665105.1 uncultured Lachnospiraceae bacterium | reverse complement strand
GACGCATACTTTAATTAAGTATATCAATATTTATTAATCTGCTTGCAAGAAAATGGAAAAAGGGGTATACTGTTTGTAGTTTAAAAACCACATCGGAGGTATTGCAATGATTGAGGCTACAAGTTGTGGTGGTGTGGTAATATTTCGCGGAAAAATACTTGTCCTGTACAAGAATTTCAAAAACAAGTATGAAGGCTGGGTTCTGCCGAAAGGAACGGTGGAACAGGGGGAGGAATATAAAGATACGGCAGTCCGGGAGGTGTTGGAGGAGACAGGAGTCAACGCTTCTATTATAAAATATGTCGGAAAGAGCCAGTATACCTTTACCGTGCCGGAAGATACGGTTGAAAAAGATGTCCATTGGTATTTGATGATGGCAGACAGTTATTACAGCAAACCACAACGTGAAGAGTACTTTGTCGACTCGGGTTACTATAAATTTCATGAGGCTTATCATTTATTAAAATTTGCCAACGAGAAACAGATACTGGAAAAGGCTTACAACGAGTACCTGGATTTGAAGAAAAGTAACCTCTGGGGAAACAGAAAATATTTTTAAAGGGAAAAAGGTGTTTTTCAGGTACAACAGTGACGCTGTGCTGTGGGGAAAACACCTTTTCTCTAAAAGATTTGTGAGAGGATTGTCCATGGTATGGTATAAATACTTGTATGCCGATGGAGGCATCAAGGCCAAAACAGAAAAAATCAAATGGAAGATTCGCCATAACGCCGGACAAGTCAATCTGTATGTTATCGCTTTGTCCAAGACCCCTGGAGGCCTTCTGGAGATTATTTCCACGGTGGAGCTGATGCAGAAGGCCTACCCTAAGAAGGAGCTCTTTATTGTGGGTCTGGCCAGAGGATATGAGACGGCCCGGGAGCTGGCGGCTCAGATTGTTCTGGAGGTCTATGCGGAGACCGGCGCCTTTGGCGTCAAGGAGTATCTGCTCTCAAAGCACCATGGAGGGAGTGTCAGGGTGAGCTTATGTCCATAGTATGGTTGATACTTAAGATTATCGGCTTGTTGCTTCTTGCCATTGTGGGGCTTCTCCTTTTGGTTGTGGTCCTGGTGTTGCTGGTGCCGGTACGTTATCGCATCCGTGGCAAGGTGGATGCAGATGACGACATTGTAGCGGAGCTTGGGCTTAACTGGCTGTGCCATCTGGTCAGCTACCGCCTTTTGTACCAGGACAAGGAGCTTCATAAGAAGCTTAAGATATTCGGGATACCCTTAAAGGGAGAAGGAAAAAGCACAAGAGCGAAAAAGGATAAGAAGCCCAAAAAGGAAAAGAAGAAGAGAAAAGAAGAGAAGAAGGAAAAAGACCAAGAGGAGATGTCCAGGCCCATGGAAGTGCCGGAGGACGGCTTTATGGAAAATATGCCGGAAGTGCCGGAGGATGGCTCTGTGGAAAATGTACCGAAAATGCCGGAGGATGGCAGGGATATTGAGCAGACACCCGAAAGTCCCCACAGGAAGATATCCTCGGGAGCAGGCGCCAAAGGTCAAAAGAGATTCCGGCGACCCTCCTTTTTTAAAAAATTAAAAGCTCTTCCGGGAATGATAAAATCCAAATTGGAAACCATAATAGAAAAAGTCCGGAATATCCGGGGACTTATAAGCCGCATCCGGGAGGTATGGAAGAACGAGGCCAACAGAAGTGCACTGAAGCTGATATGGCGGGAAGTGAAGGGCTTTTTAAAGGTTCTTCTCCCCCGAAGGGCAACTGTGGACGCAGCTTTTTCCACCGGAGAGCCTGATACCACCGGACAGGTGCTGGGTGTGGTTAGCATGCTCCCATTTATCTACCGATACCGCATCCGCCTGGTGCCGGATTTTGAGGCAGAGAATTTTTATTTTCGGGGAACCTTTGATATCAAGGGACATATCTATGGCTTTCACCTGGCATTGTTACTCTATCACCTTTACAGGGACAAAAATATACGAGGTCTCATACAACGATACCGAAATTCACAGGAGGATTAGTTATGCAGGACAACAGCTTCAACAACACCGTACAATCATTATTCAAAGGAATGGACAGCTTTCTTACCACCAAGACCGTGGTGGGTGAGGCGGTTCATATCGGAGACACCATTATTCTTCCCCTGGTTGAGGTCAGCTTTGGCGTAGGAGCAGGAGCTTTTGCTCAGGACAAGAAGAACAACGCCGGCGGAGGCATGGGTGGAAAGATTACTCCCAGCGCGGTGCTGGTGATTCAGAATGGCAGCACCAAGCTTGTGAATGTGAAAAATCAGGATGGCATTACAAAGGTGCTGGATATGGTGCCGGATTTTGTAAACAAGTTCACAAGCGGAAAGGGAAAATCCGGAAAAATGGGATTTAAGGACCAGCCTTACGAAGAGGCGAGACAGCAGGCCGCAGAGGAAATGGAAGATATGCTGAACGCTTCCGTGGACGAGGCAACAACAGTTTTATAAAAAAGAGTGCTCGCGGTAACATTCCACAGTCTGAAAAGCATATATTATAAAGATATATGCTTTTTTGGTGATGTTATGAAGCGCATGATTGGGTTTATTTTATTCTGGATAGCAGTGGGGATGCTCATTATGCTGTTCATACACAACATAATGATTGGATTTTTGATTATCGGGCTGCTTTTGCTTATCGGTTATAACTTGTTTTGCTGATTTGGCATCTGGGAAATTGTCTTCGACAAAGTGCACAAATTGTATTCTAATTTCTGCACTTTGCCAGTGCCAATTCTGGAAGCCCCCATTTATCAGGCAGCTCATGATATATAATGTTTTATATATGACACACTATATGATTAGATTAACCCAGCAATCTCTAGGAATGAGCCAGGCCGGATTATGAAAAGCTGCTGGATAAGGCTTATCCATTTATGAAAGAGGAAGTGCAGATATTGATGAATATTGCCACAGCGTATTGTGAATTGGAGGATTATCAAAAAGCAATTACTATTGATTCCATGTTGCTGAGGAGCTTAAAGAAAGAGTACATGAGCCACAAGGATGCGACTTCGCTTATATCGATATTAATGAGTAATATGGCAAAATATTTCGGGGCCTGGAGGAACATGTCCTCTCCTGCAACACCTTCCTGCCCATAATAGCCCGGTTCCTCCGGTGTGATACCAGGCTTGAAATCCACGGGTGTAAATGTAAGAGTACCGGTTAAAATAATAAAAGTGTTTTTTATGATAATTTTCTCCTCCGCTACTATATGTATAGGAAGAATTTTACCCCAGTATCAACAAAAAGATCATATCAGAATTGGTTAGAAAAATTAACCGATTCTGGTATGGTCTTTTAATAATTTCTGTGATAATCTGATTTTAATAAAAACCTTGTTAGCGAATTAAGGTGATTGCGAAAAGGATATATCATTTTGCGGTCAGAAGGAGCAGAAACTGTAAAAACGAAAGAGAGGAGAAAAATAAGAGCGCTATATTCTATTAGAAAGGCGATTTTATGAAGAAAAAGAGAATTAAAGTATTAGCAACATTAGTATTATCATTGTAGTATACCAACAAACTTTTCTTGGAGTTCCAGTATAACTCCGCCGGCAGGTTTAATACTTACATCTTATGTTCAAATGATAGCTATTACTCGTCCCGACCATACACAATTTAAAATAACTGTCCCGATTCCTAGTTATGGCCATACCTTCCAAGAGGCAATATTAGGCGGACGTGCCAGCATGTCTGCAGGTAGTACAGCTTTTGGAAAGGCAAGTGCAGAGATTTCAGTAACCCGTTAGCAGCAAAAAGCTCTCTTATTTTATTGAATTATGAAAAAATTTAGTTATATTTTTTGGAGTTTATGCGTTTTCATATGCAGTGTATTTCTGATTTCTTGTGACAATAAAGAAACTTCAGCTGAAAACGGGGAGTTGTCAAAGATGGGGAGTGAAGAAGTAAACGCCATGATGGATACAATGATTGCCTCAGACGGTGATACAATATATAATATGGCCGGTGAATTAGTGTATCGTATGGATTTGAAAAAAAAGGCGTTTCAGGTCAACTGCGGAGATTTACTATGCGATCATGAAAGCACAAGCTGCAGCGCACGGTTCCCGGTTCAGGAGCAATTTTATCAATTAAGAAGAAAGGGGAATCGTGTATATGTCTTAGGCAATAAGGCATATGAAATTAGTAAGAATGCGAAAAAGGAAATTGGACATGGCGGCTATGGCCTTTATGGAAGTATATTGCTTTTTGGTGATTATATTGCCTATTTCGAGAAAGAAGACACCGTTGTAGTGAAACATTTGGAGAAAAATCAGGAGATACAGAGGTTTGAAGATATCAGACCTTATGTGCAGGGAAGCTTTTATTACGACGGACATTTGTATTATATTACAGACACCACGCAGTTGGTGAGGCTGAATCTAAAAATGGGAGCCAGGGAAGTGTTGGAAGAAAAAGGGGCTACCCGGGCCAGTGTATATGATGGTTTCATTTATTACATTAAGGTGTCCAATGAAACAGATACAAATTTCCTGATAAAAATGAATCCGGATTCTTTAGAAATGCAAGAGATTATAGAAGGTGTATTTTACTACAATATGCTGGGTGATAAACTTTATTACAGCACTTATCCAGACCGTCAACTATACTGCTCAGATTTAAATGGGGGAAATCCGGTAGAATTATCCAAGAAAGGAGAATATGCTGCCGGGTGGATATGGACTTTTCCAGAGACGAGAACAGTTCTTTTAGATACGGAAGATTCTTCTATCTACTATCTTCTGGATGTGGACAGTGGAGAAATCATCAGTGAGACTCCGGTTATTCTGCCACTGGAAGATGAGTTTTACGAATTCTAGCAGGATATAAATAGGGAATAGATATTTTGGCATATTTTTATCTTGATGGAGGAGAGGATTATGTTCTATGAAAATAGAGATTCAAAACATCAATAAGTTTTATAAAAAGCTCCATGTGTTAAAGGATGTCAATCTTACATTGCAGGAAGGGATTTACGGGCTGGTTGGGCCAAACGGGGCGGGAAAAAGCACCTTGATGCGGCTTTTGGTGGCTGCGGAATGTCCGGTTTCCGGTGAGATTCTGTTTGATGGAAAGAATATCCATGCCAATCTGAAGGAATATAAGATGAAGCTTGGTTATCTGCCACAGGATTTCGGCTTCTACAAAGAATTTTCCGGCAGGGAAATGCTTCGGTACACCGGACTGATAAAAACGGACCTTTCGGTGGACAAGATTCATGCTCAGACGGAGGAACTGTTGGAAATCATGGATTTGACAAAAAAGGCCGATATAAGTATCCGAAAATATTCCGGTGGAATGAAGCAGCGTCTGGGAATTGCCCAAGCTTTTTTGGGTTATCCGGATTTTGTGATTTTGGATGAGGCTACGGTGGGGTTAGACCCCATGCAGCGCATCACCTTTAAGGCTTTTTTGAAGGAATACAGCAAGCATAAGACGGTGCTTCTTTCCACCCATATCATGTCCGATTTGCAGGAAATTGCAGACGATTTGATTTTTATTAAGGAAGGACAGATTGTATATGATGGTACCCTGGAGCACAAAGACAATTTAGAGGCGCTCTATATGAAATATTTTCAATCGTAGAGGTAAAATGCTTATGAAAAAGAGCTTGATTTTGATTGGTATGGAGCTTCGTTATCTCTTGCGGCAGATATTTTTGTGGATTTTGATTCTTGTAGGAATTGTCTTTGCAATATGGCAATTGCCTTCAACACGCGAAAAAATTTGGGATTACGCAATATTCGACGAATATAACAGAACACACTCCACAGAAGGGATGAGTGACCAGGAAAAGGCTCATGTGGAATATCTGAGTGGTTTGCAGGAAAGGACTAAATATGAACGGAAAGCGTTATATGAGAGGGCTGTGGAAGAAAAAGAAAGCCTGGAACGACAGGAAGGGTACGAGTGGGAATATCTGACTGCTGTAGAGAAGGCTTATGGTAAGGAGATTGCGTTAGAGATTCAGGATTATACGGGATGGGACTTTTTTTCCTTTGCCGAACAGATATGAAGCCTGTGAATCCATTGGATTTTTTACTGGTTATTTGCACTGTCAGCGGAGGTTTATTGCTGTTGACGAAGGATAGAGAAAGAAATACACGGTTCTGGTCTGCCCTGACGGGCCGTGGGGGAGGATTTTCTTCTTTTTTCTGTAAGCTGACAGCTACGTTTCTATATGGACTTTGCTTTCAGTTATTGTTTAAAGGTTTTACCATTTCTTTGCTTGCACTTGTCAATCATTATGATATGAGGCACTGGCTTCATCTCATACAAAATACCAGCCAATTTGGTATCTGTGATTTACAGATATCAATTTTAGGGTTATGCATTCTGGATAGCTTTTTAAAATGCATGTTATCCCTTATGGTTGCGCTGTTTGTATTTCTGGCGGCGCCCCTTGTGAAGAGGTATATGTTTCTTTTTCTGGGTGGTATCACGATAAGCGGCGTACTCTATTATTTTCTGTTCCTTACATGCCAGGACAAGTATTACAGCGATACCTGGCGCCTGAATCCATTCAGCATTTTTAAGCTGGATAAATTTCTCGCCTATGATGCGGTGAACATCATGGATCATGCGGTGGACATGCGTGTTCTCATTGCCTGCCTATGGACGGTCATGCTGGCGTTTTTAACCCTTTTTGCATATAAAATATGGAGGCGGTATCTCTATGCAGGATAGACAAGGGGCATTGTTTCGATATGAAAGGAAAAGATTCTTTTCTATAAAGTTTCTCCTCTGGTTTGGGCTCTGCTTTCTGGTGAGTCTGGTACTTTTCTGGATGGAATACAGAGAAAAGGAGAAGGACCTTCTGTATAAGGAAATCGTAGAGCGATATCAAGGGGTGGAAAGTCCTGAAAAAATTGATGAAATCAAAGAAAAGACCTTGTATTACCAACAGTCATTAACTGATTATCGTGAAAATGCCGAGCTGTATTCCAGAGACCAGATGAGCGACGAAGATTTTGAGCTTTTTTTAGAGGATTACCGTCATGCAAAAAAATATATCAGTGGCTGGGAGCGATTGCATGTAAATGCAATACAGTTCGAGAATTGCAGCAGCACAGAATATTTTTTCTATGATAAGGCCTGGGAACAGCTATTTAAAAACAAAATAAGTGTACCGTTTATCCTCTTGCTTATTACTCTGTTGGTGCCGTATTTCTATCTGGATAGTGACGCAAATCTGGAGGCCATAGGAAACAGTTATTGTCATTATCAAAAGCTTAAGAAAAACAGGTTTTGTCTGGCACTGATTTTTGTTTTGGCGTTTCAAATTCTCTGGATTATTGGGGAACTTCTAATCATTGTATGTACCAGCAGTCTGCCCTTTGGAGGCGCTTCCGTATGTAGCTTATCTGTATGTGACAGGGTGAGTGACTCTGTTTCGCTGATACAGTTTTATATACTGCGGAATATTCTGCTGTTGTTAAAAAGATGTGTAGATACAACGCTTCTATATATGCTGGCGGATAAAATCAGGCATAAAATGCAGACGATGGTAATTTTGATTCTATATTTGTTGGCTACGGATCTGTTTTATTTAGAATTGTTGAAGAGGATATTGTGATAATCATTTTCAAGGAAAATTTCAGGGAGGCATGTGAATCCTGCGAGTCACATACCTCCCTGTTCATGACCGTCTATTAACCGACAGCCCCTTGTCCGCTTAACTTTAAGCTCTTTCAACTTTACCGCTTTTTAAGCAAGAAGTACAAACATACATTTTCTTTGCTGCACCGTTTACATTGCACTTCACGGATTTCACGTTAGATTTCCACATTCTGTTGGATCTTCTATGAGAATGGCTCACATTGTTTCCGAAATGTGCACCTTTTCCACAAATACTACATTTTGCCATAATTGCACCTCCTTGCATTTACTAAGTCTACATCTTGTTGTAGGCTCACAACATAAACATTCTATCAGAAAGAAACATAGAATGCAAGAAGAAAATGAAAAAATTATAAAAAAGATAAATTTAATGTTCCCTTTTTTGGAGAAAACGGTTATAATACATTATATGCTGACAGGAATTCCCTGTGTTGCGGGGTCTGTTGCAGAAATAAACGGAGGTCTTAAGTATGAAAGGACAAATGGACACAAAGCTTGGTAAAGTGTTAATTGATACAGATGTCATTGCCACCTATGCAGGCTCTGTCGCTGTGGAATGCTTCGGTATTGTGGGCATGGCTGCAGTGAATGTGCGCGACGGCCTGGTGAAATTACTGAAGAGAGATTACTTAAATCACGGTATCAGCGTAAGAATTACCGATAATAAGATAACACTGAATTTCCATGTGATTGTATCGTATGGCGTAAGTATTTCAACTGTTTCTGATAACTTGATCAGTACGGTGAAATATCAGGTAGAAGAATTTACCGGTATGGAAATCGAAAAAATCAACATCTTTGTGGAAGGTGTCAGAGTCATTGATTAAGGAGGAAACGTAAATTGGAAGTTAAGGCGATAGATGCGTCCCTGCTGGCGAAAATGTTTTTGGCCGGTGCAAAGAATCTTGACGCAAAAAAAGAATGGATTAATGAGTTAAATGTCTTCCCGGTACCCGACGGAGATACCGGTACTAATATGTCTATGACCATTATGTCCGCGGCCAAGGAAGTGAGTGCACTGGATAATATGGATATGGCCTCACTGGCCAAAGCCATTTCCTCCGGGTCCTTACGTGGAGCCAGAGGCAACTCCGGCGTTATTTTGTCACAGCTGTTTCGGGGCTTTACCAAGGGCATTGCCGGGTATGACAAGCTGGATGTGATTGTGCTGAGTGACGCCATGCAGAAAGCCGTTGAGACGGCTTACAAAGCCGTTATGAAGCCTAAAGAGGGAACGATTCTGACTGTGGCCAAGGGAGCTGCCGACAAGGCACTGGAGCTGATTGGCGAAACTGAGGATTTGACAGTATTTTTAGATGAGATTATTAAACACGCCGATTATGTATTAAGCCAGACTCCGGAGATGCTTCCGGTATTGAAGCAGGCTGGCGTGGTGGATTCCGGCGGGCAGGGGCTTGTGGAGGTTCTTCGTGGCGCTTACGACGCGCTGACGGGCAAGGAAATCGATTATACCATCGAGGGAGCAGGAAGTGGTCACGGTATGGTGAAAATCAGCTCCCAGGCAGAGGAGGACATTAAGTTCGGATACTGCACCGAGTTCATTATTGTGTTAAACGAGGAATTAAGCGAGCGTCAGGAATATGACTTTAAGGGTTATCTGGAATCCATTGGAGATTCCATTGTGGTTGTCGCGGATGATGAAATTGTTAAAGTCCACGTACATACCAATGACCCTGGACTTGCATTACAGCGCGCACTGACCTATGGCTCCTTAAGCAAAATCAAGATTGACAATATGCGTGAGGAGCATCAGGAGAAATTAATCAAGGATGCTCAGAAAATGGCCGCCGCCCAGAAAGCGGAGCAGGAAGAGCAAAGATCCCTTATGGAGGAGCCGGAAGCGGAAGCGCCCCGTAAGGAAATGGGCTTTATCTCCGTATCCATTGGCCAAGGCATCAATGAAATTTTCAAAGGCCTTGGTGTGGATTATATCATTGAAGGCGGCCAGACCATGAATCCCAGCACGGAGGATATGCTAAACGCCATCGACGAGGTTCATGCGGAGACCGTATTTATCCTGCCCAACAACAAGAACATCATTCTGGCAGCCAATCAGGCAGCTTCCCTGATTGAGCATAAGAATGTGGTGGTAATCCCCACAAGAACCATTCCCCAGGGAATTACCGCTCTCATCAACTATATCCCTGAGAAGGATGCTGCGGACAATGAAATGCGGATGAAGGAGGAGATTGGCAATGTGAAGACAGGGCAGGTGACCTATGCTGTCCGCGATACCATCATAGACGATAAGGAAATCAAGCAGGGCGACTATATGGGAATCGGTGATTCCACCATTCTGTCAGCAGGCGCGGATATGGATACTGTCATTAAACAGATGGTGGAGCAGATGATTGACGAGGATTCTGCCATTGTCAGCGTGTACTATGGCCAAGAGGTTCAGGAGGATGCGGCCAATGAGCTGGCTTCCTGGCTGGAAGAGACCTACCCTGATTGCGAAGTGGAGGTACATTCCGGCGGCCAGCCCATTTACTATTATGTAATTTCCGTTGAGTAACCTGTCACAGGCGTTTCTCTGGCAACCGATAACTTGACAGTCATACTGATAAGGAGAGATTCTTATGAACACAGGCTCCTCCATTGGAGAAATCAAAGGAATCGGAGCAAAAACGGAACAGTTGTTTCACAAAATAGGAGTATACACCGTGGGTGATATACTCCTTCATTATCCCCGGGATTATGAAAAGCTGCCACCGCTGCAAACTGTGGATGAATTGTTTGCCGGGGATGTGACAGAAGGGCTAACGGCCGCTGTGGCGGCCAGAGTAGACAAAGTGCCGTTGGTGCGAAGTACCGGACGGATGCAGATTACATCCCTGACGGTGAAGGATATAAAGCATCGGCTGACGTTGGTCTGGTTCCGTATGCCTTATCTGAAAAGCACCTTAAAGGTGGGAGAGCACTATATATTTCTGGGGAAAATTGTAAAAAAGGGAAACAGTCTCTCCATGGACCAGCCCCAGATACTGTCCCCGGAGAAATATCAGGACATGGAAAACTGTCTGTGGCCTTTGTATGCCCTGACCCAGGGATTAAGCAAAAACATGGTATCAAAGACCGTCAAACAGGCTTTGGAGCAGCTTGATTTGTCCAGGGATTACCTGCCGGAGGATATTCGCCAGCGTCTGAAGCTTGCGGAGACCAATTTCGCTCTTTCCAACATTCATTTTCCGGGGAGCCAGGAAGCACTGCTGGAAGCCCGGCGGAGATTGATTTTTGATGAGTTCTTTCAGTTTCTTTTGGCTGCCCGTCTGCAGAAGGAACAGATGGAGAGGGTGAAAAATGAGTTTGTGTTCACACCCATGGAGGGCTCCTGGGCGGACCAGGTGATACAAAAGCTTCCTTACGCTTTGACCAAAGCCCAGGTACGTACCTTACATGAGGTGCGCATGGATATGCGGGGGGAAACCATCATGCAGCGCCTGATTCAGGGAGACGTGGGTTCCGGCAAGACGATTTTGGCTTTTCTGGCCATGCTGGACTGCGCCCAGAGCGGATGTCAGTCTGCCCTGATGGCACCCACGGAGGTGCTGGCAAGGCAGCACTATGAGACATTCAAAAGCCTCTGTGAGGCCCATGGACTTAAGGTGCATGTGATTCTCTTGACGGGCTCCATGACCCAGAGGGAGAAGCGAAGAGCCTATGACAGGATTTCGCTGTATTCCGGAGCCATGGTGATAGGAACCCACGCGTTGATTCAGGAGCGGATCATCTTTGACAATCTTGCACTGGTGATTACCGACGAGCAGCACCGCTTCGGCGTAAAGCAGCGGGAAACCTTGTATTTAAAAGGCTCACAGCCTCACATTCTTGTGATGAGCGCCACACCCATTCCCCGGACATTGGCTATTATTCTTTACGGGGATTTGGATATCTCTGTCATAGATGAGGTTCCGGCAAGACGCCTCCCTATTAAAAATTGTGTGGTCACCACTTCCTATCGGCCCAAAGCGTACGACTTTATCCGGGAAGAAGTAGAAAAAGGTCATCAGGCTTATGTCATCTGTCCTCTGGTGGAGGAAAGTGAGGGGCTGGAGGCAGAAAATGTGGTGGAGTATGTGGAAATGCTGAGACAGAAGCTTAAGGGCATAGAAATTGCCTGTCTTCACGGCAAAATGAAGGGCTCCTTAAAGAACCAGATTATGGAATCCTATGCCGCCGGGCAGATTCAGGTGCTGGTGTCCACCACGGTAATCGAGGTGGGAGTCAATGTGCCAAACGCCACCGTTATGATGATAGAGGATGCCCAGCGCTTCGGCCTTGCCCAGCTTCATCAGCTCCGAGGGCGTGTAGGGCGGGGATGCCAT
>CAPNGW010000040.1 GCA_948665105.1 uncultured Lachnospiraceae bacterium | reverse complement strand
CGTTGGCAGCAGAAGCACTCCCGCCATGGCCACGGACATCAGCGCCTGAAGGGCATATTTTACAGTCAGGCTCCACCACCGCTTCCATCCTCTGCCCTGCTCCCAGTCCGCTGTGTACAGGAAGAAAAGATAAATCACCACCAGGCAGGAAATTGCATAGTAGTAGCTGTGGAGGGGAATCAGCGCCATCATCAGAATGGTCAGGGCGCTTTTCCCGGTTCGGTGGTACTTAAGCACCCCAAACAGAGCGCCAAGCAAAAAAGGCATGTAATTAATAAACATCACATGGCGGTGAATATGAAAGAAGCATCCGGCACCCAGAAACAGAATGCCTCCCAAAAGAGCCGCCTCCGGCTTCATGCCTGCCTTTCTCAGAAGGAAGTAAAACAGTACCACCGCCCACAGATACCCGGCCACCGAGTAGAGGGTGATAACGGTCTCCATGGCGATACTGGGAAACAGGCAGGACAGCAATACGTCCGGCCGCAGGTATCCATAATATGCAAAATCATATAAATTACTGCCACCGCCCAGGGGCAGCCGCCCCGGAAACAAAGTGCCTTCCTCCAATATGGTCTGGCGCATGGTCTCTGCAATGGATACATGCTGGGCAAACCAGTCGGTGGTGGAGCCGTAGAGGCTGTCCGGGCGGCGGGAAAGGATGATTAAAAGTGCCGCCAAAACCAGCAAGATCAAGGGATAGGCCCATTTTCTTATTTCTTTCAGGCTCCTCCCGTATGCTCTCTTTTGTCCCTTTGCTGTGTTTATTTCTTGTGTTACCATAATTCTTCCTCTTTGCTTGAAAAACTTTGCCGGAATGGTTACT
The DNA here is from genome assembly GCA_948665105.1 of uncultured Lachnospiraceae bacterium. Lineage (GTDB taxonomy): Bacteria > Bacillota > Clostridia > Lachnospirales > Lachnospiraceae > 14-2. The sequence continues at coordinate 11,177 of CAPNGW010000040.1, read as the reverse complement.
ATTCATTCCCGCCCTCCTCTCCGCATGCGCAATCGTCGTGCTTACGCACTCCAGTTTCGCACTTCGTGCTAAGATTGCTTATGTGGGATGAGGTTACGGGTTTCACCCTAACTTTATCCATAGCTTCTGTCTCTTACATGTAAACATGACGATTCAGAAGCTATGGATAACGTCGGGAGTGAACAGTAACCTGTGATAAAAAATAGTCTAAAACAGTTTTCTTAAAATCCCCACAAAGAAAATCTAAAGATTTCTTAAGAAGTCTTTAAGCCTCTACCACTGTCCTTTCTTTTTCACTATACTGCTTTATTTTGTGCTTTATGCGAATAATGATAATCATTCCTTATTAACTGTATACTATAAGATAATTGTACAAAAACCGGGGTTGATTTTATACTTTAAGAAATAGTTTCAGTTTCGTATAGAAAAGACCAGATAGAAGGCCCTCCACGCTTAAATAGCAGAGGGCAGAAACGGAGAAAGGTAATATGATACACAAACGCTTACATCACATCGGCATCCTTCTTCCATCGGAAGAAGTTGTAAAAGATTTTATGAATATGTATGGTCTCAAGGAGGATTACTCCGGCTATGTGGCACCATACCATGCCAAGTATATCTTCACCAGGATGAATCCGGACTACAGTGACAGTCCCATTGAATTTCTGATTCCAGACTGCGGTGTTCTGGCTGAATACAACGACGGCAAAGGCGGAATCCACCACATCTGCTATGAAGTAGATGACGTAGATTCCGCCTGCGCCGAATTCCGTGAAAAAGGATACGAACTGCTGGAAGAAAGCTGCCCAAATATTAACGGCATCATGAAAATCAATTTTGTACGGCCAAACTATTCCCATGGAATACTGGTAGAATTCATGGAAATTACCCGCTAAATAGGGGTACGCAAAAACAGCTTTTACACATCTTCGTATTCATCAAATTCCGGTACATTGGGGCCCTCTTTATCAAAAACGCCCTTCCGCTTACAAACCGGGCATTTTCCAAATAGTTCTCCATCGGCATTTAACACCCCTAATTCATATTTGAATTTCAAACCGCAGTCCGGACAGTGATAGCATAGAAACATGGGGCCCCAGGTCATTAGTTATTCTCCCTGTCACAGATTCCTAAAATGATTCTTGCTTCGCCGGGAGTGGCAGCTTCACAGCCGAATTCCTCAATCACCCGCTTTGCTCTTTCCACGAACTGTCTGTTGCTGTCAGCCTGCTGGCCCTTCCTATACATTACGTTGTCCTCCATACCTACACGGATGTGGCCGCCCATTGCAATTCCTGCATACATCACTTCCATGGCGGAGTGGCCCACGCCAAAGCAGGACCAGGTGTACTTATCCTTGCCAATCAGTCCATCCGCAGTTTCTTTCATGAACAAAAGATTCTTAGCAGAACCGGAGATACCGTTTGCACACCCCATGCAGAACTGGAAGTGCAAAGGTTCTTTAAGAATACCCTTTTTCAGATAGTATGCAGCATTTCCAATCATGCCAGGATCAAAGGCTTCGATTTCAGGCTTGGTGCCGGCTTCCCCAAGTGCTTTCCCACACATTTCCAGAAAAGCCGGACTGTTCACAAATATTGCCGTGTTCATCCAATTCATGGTTCCGCAGTCATAAGAAGCCATTTCCGGCTTTAGCTCCTTTACATGCTGTACTCTGGTTTCATCAGTCGCATTGATATCACCGGAGGTAGTCATATTAATTACGATGTCACAATCAGGATGGTTTTTCCTCAGCAAATCCACCGTTTCTCTGAACTTGTCCGGGTCCATGGTGCCGTTTCCTTCATCGTCTCTCATGTGGATGTGAGCGATTGCAGCTCCTGCCTGCCAGCAGTCATAGATATCTTCAGAGATTTCAGCCGGAGTCATTGGTACATTGGGGTTATTTTCCTTCTTCGGCCATGCTCCGGTTAACGCCACCGTAATGATTCTCTTATTTTTCAAATCACCTGCCTGCTCTTTTTTTATTCTTGAAAACGCTGTTTCTCTCACCAGATTACCTCCTTTTAAATTTTGTCCTTTGTGCTGTATATGAATGGAACGAAGTTAGTACGCATTTTCCAGGACCAATGAGAATCCCTGTCCACCGCCACAGCAGAACGTAATCAATCCCCTGCGAAGGTTTCTTCTGCGTAACGCATACACCAGCCTTGCGACTAACATTCCGCCAGAACACCCATTTGGATGCCCAATTGCAATGGCGCCGCCTTCCGCATTCACCTTGTTCATATCCAGTCCCAGCTCTTTGATGCATGACAGAGACTGGGCTGCAAAGGCTTCATTTAATTCAATTAAATCAAAGTCCTCAAGGGCGTAGCCGTGTTTTTTCATGAGTTTTTGTGTTGCATAAACCGGACCGATTCCCATAATGGATGGATCTCCGCCGGCTGCACAATACTCCCGTACAACTGCAAGTGGTTTCAGGCCCAGTTCTTCTGCCTTTTCACGGGACATCACGAGAATCGCGGCTGCTCCGTCATTCATAGGAGAAGCATTACCGGCAGTCACCACACCATTTTCCATAATGGGCTTTAGCTTTCCTAAGGTTTCCATGGTCGTATCAGCCCTTACACAGGCATCCATGGAAAGCATTTTAGGCTCACCCTTTTTCTGGGGTACAGCTACCGGTACAACCTGTTCATCAAAATACCCCCTTTCCCATGCAGCCGCAGCTTTCCGATGACTGTGCATGGCGAAAGCGTCACACTCTTCTCTCGTTAAATTGTATTTTTGAGCCAGATTCTCGGCAGTGGCAATCATATCGGCACTTCCGGAACCTACCCCCATATGCTTTGGTGCTACTTTATACGGAAGAAGTTTTAGTGCGTCCGGAAATGCCTTTCCCGGACGCTGTACATAAAACGGATGCTGTGAATAGCTTTCTACTCCTCCTGCTATAAGTACATCGTAAATACCTGTCTGAATCATAGATGCGGCCAAGCCAACAGAATTAACACCACTGGCACACTGTCTGTCCAAGGTGATTGCCGCCGTTGTCAAAGGCAGCCCTGCCTCCAGCCAGCAGCATCTTGCCAAGTCTCCCCAGTCACCGCCAAAAAGATTTCCCAGTATTACTTCATCTACAATGGCAGGATCAATACCGGCTTTCTCAATAACTGCCTTTATAGGAATTGCACCGAGCTCTGCCACGTTTAAATCCGCAAAATCGCCTCTATATTTCGCAATTGGTGTCCTTGCCACCTGTACGATTACAGCTTCTTTCATAGTTTTTACCCCATTACTTTTCAGGAATTACCGGAACCAGGAAATACGGCTGATGCTGTTCATCACATACAAGGGTGGTAGTTCCCTTGAATTCGTCTCCCTCACGGTCCATTGTGTGTACATAACAGCCCTGGCCCTTCCAGCTGCATCCATATAAAAATGGGAATGGGCCAAAGGAATCGTCCAGCTCGAAGTCGCGTCCCCCTACACTGAAGCCAAAGCGGTAGCCCGCCGGCAAATTAACGCTGGTTGGCCAGATTTCCACATCCAGCTCATAGATTTCACCAGGAGTAAGGGGCTGCTTTTCATCATGAACATGCCACGGACGGTATGGCAGACTCTTTTCCTGATCCAGCTTTCTGTGGGAAGCGCGAAGCCATCCAGTTCCCACTACACCATGCATATCGGTGGCTGCGATGAATGTAACGTCCTTACCTTCCGGGTCGAATACGCGTACAGTGATGAAAATATCTGCCTCTTCCGTAGTGGACTTGACAAAGAGCTTTGCAGAGAGCGGTCCTGCAATCACCATATCTTCCTTCAGTGGTTCCGTCATGAAGGTGAGCCAATCGCCCATTGCTTCAAAGGAAACATCCATTCCCTTGCCTGGCTCTGTAGCTAAGGTCATATTCTGTGTATCGGGATAATATTTGGTCCACTGAGTTCTTGCAATTGGCCATTCCTGTTCATCCACATCCACAAATGTACCATCCACATTTCTCAGTCTCAGATGAACCGGAGCCTGATGCCAGGTGTCTTCGCCCTTGAGATAATGGTCGAAGAAAGCCTTCTGCATTTTGCGGCCATATTCCGTATAGAACTCTGTATAATGCTCCAGGCCATGGATTTCCAGGAATTTTTCTTCGCTGGCTGCATTTTGATATCCTTCAATATTACCTCTTAAATGCAGCGCATTTCCACCCCAGTTGCCGCAGGAAAGTACAGGCACCCTCATTCTGCTCAAATCAGGTGTACGTTCTTTATAGTAATCATCCTCCAATTTATGCTCCAGATAGTCATCCTTTACAAGGACAGTATTTGCAGCACGCTCCTCATCCGTAAGGTCTATCTCTCCGGAAACCGGCATGCCGTTGATTCGGCTGATTTTGCCCTTTGAGCCTAAACCATACTGGACAACAGAGACCTGAACCGGCTGCCACTGGGGGACAAAATCGCACATAATACCGCCATGACGCGCCATATCTCTATAGGCGTTGTTACATCCTTCAAACGGACAAATCGCTTTCAGATGTGGTGGCTGCATCGCTGCAACAGCCCACTGGTTGATGGCGTAATAAGAGATGCCAAGCAAACCTACGTTACCGTTACTCCAGGGCTGCACTCCAGCCCATTCAATACATTCATAAAAGTCTTTGGTTTCCTGTTTGGACCAGAAGTCAATCTTGCCTTCCGAATTACCGGCACCCCGGGAATCCACGCGAATACAGACATAGCCATGGGGCACCCATTTTTCCGGATCCACGGTTTCCCAATTTAAATACTTTCCGGAGGTCCCTTCCAAAATTTCCGGATATGCCGATTGAATCCGATTCCAGAATACAGGGTATCCGTCTGAGAAGTGAACGCCCTTCGCATAAGGACCATAGGTCATAAGAACCGGATACTTTCCGTCCTCCTCCGGACGGAAAATATCTGCACGCAGTATGATACCGTCCTCCATTGTAATCGGTACATTCCAGTCAATTTTCATATTATCCTGCACTACGGTTGTATAAGATTTTTCTCCCATTTTTAATCCTCCTTAAATATCGCAACAGTTCTTGTCCATCCTGCACTTGCACCTTTAATCTTGAACGGGAAACAGCAGACTGTGTAACCATTCAATGGAAGCTTATCTAAATTCGCCAGCTTTTCAATATGGCAGTATGCCTTTTGGCGGCCTACACGATGTGCCTCCCAAATGATGTCTGTATTTCCGGTTTCTCTGAATTCTTGGTCTTCGTAGCTTAGTGGAACGTCCCAGCTCCATCCATCCGTTCCCATGACTTTTACGCCCTGGTCAATCAGCCATTTTGTTGCTTCGGCACTCATGCCTGCACCGGCATTCAGATATTCTGCTTTTCCCCATCGGCTCTGTGCGTTGGTTTGAAGCAAAATAATGTCTCCAGGCTGAATCTGATACTCTTTCCCGGCAAAATAATCAATCACATCCTGCCTTGTAATTTTGTATCCATCGGGTTTATGACTCATATCCAATTTCACACCCGGCCCAATACACCATTCCAGTGGAACCTCATCGATTGTCCATGCTCTCTCGCCATTATTCATGGTGGGATAATAATGCCATGGCGCATCTAAATGTGTCCCTGTGTGGGTACAAATCTGCATAAAGTCAACTGCCCACCCATTTCCTTCTGGCAAATCTTCTGGGGTAACCCCGCCAAAGAAAAATGCCATCTGGTCTGCTGTTTCTTTATGCCTGACATATTGAATCCTTGCTTGCTGAAACTCCGGGTCCACTGGCTGACAGGACTCCACCGTTACACTCAAGTCAACGATTCTCATACTAACCACCCCCTTTTTTGCACAAAATATTTTATAATTTAAGTATATAATCAAAGAGGGCTGGTTGTAAAATTAGCTTATAACATCTAGTTGATAAGTAACCCTTAGCAACTTTAAAAAACTCCGTACCTGCATTTCGCAAAGTACGGAGTTTTCTATTAAGATATTCAACGGCATGGATGCCGGTGAAAGCCCGATTTGAGCCTTGGATGACTATTTTTATGGAGGTACGCACCGCCTCCGCCACCTCCGTCTTCCGACGGAATTTATCCTTTCTATTGCTATTCTGTTGCCGTGAAAGAAAAAACGGTACGATATTTCATGTGCCGTTTTTGGTAATTCATGTTTATGAGGTTTACGAAACAACCCTGCATGAAAATCTCCCGGTCTTGCACCGGATTGAAACAAGTGCTATAATTTATGTTAGGGACCTGGAATGGAATCATTATCAAGGCAACTGACTGAAATCAGAAAGAGAGGGCAATACGGCATGAGTGAGAGAGAAAGGGCAATACAGTTATTAAATACAATACCAGATTATAAGCTGGATTACATCATCGCATATCTGCAGGGGGCCGCGATTGGAGAGAACAGGCCGAATGCCGAAACCCTGGCATCCATGCAGGAACTTGAAAACGGCGGTGGCACCGTTTTTAAAGGGTCAGCACATGATTTTATTTCTGCGATGCTGGAGGATTAAAAAATGTATGAACTGAAATATTCTGGTAAATTCAAGAAGGATATGAAGACATGCCAGAAAAGGAGCTATGACTTCCAGTTGCTGGAAGATATCCTGGAAAAACTGATGAAGCCGGAACCGCTGGAGTTTAAGAACAAAGACCATGATTTAAAGGGAGAATTTAAGGGTTTCCGCGAATGCCACATTTCACCTGACTGGTTATTAATCTATCGTTATAGTAGCGGATATTTAGAGCTTTCCAGAACCGGGACACATTCCGACCTGTTTCGGGAATAAAAAATTGCAGGAAGACCTCCTGCATGTCGCGGCTCATATAAGCATGCCTTGGAATAGCATCGTAGTTATCCCAAGGCTTCCCCTGTGCCTGCATCCCTGGCTGTTCCAGCTTAATCCAAAGCTAACTTATAAGAAATCGTATACAGCTCCTGCAGTTTCTTATATGCTAGTTTCGTAGCGGTATAGCGGTTGATGCCATCACTATAATTATAACTGGTGTCTTTCTTTGGTTTCAGGCCTGTGATTTTGCCTTTTATTCTGCAAAAAGTGGATTTGGAGTATATTGTCCCTTCTTTTTCCGGTAATTGAGCAATTTCTGAACATTTAAGGCTGCTACTCTGCACCCAAAGAAAAACCCGTTCCGCTTTGTCCCACGGACTGGCATACGGTCGGCATGGTATTTTTTCGCAGGATGGCAGGATTGATTTGATTACGTCTTCGGTACTGGTGCTGTCATTATAATAGAACGTACGGTTAGAGTCATTTGGTTCATAGTAATGCTCCATATCTTTTAATAAGTCATCCCGCTCCATTTTATGCAGCTGGCGCACCAGCTTTGCGGCACAGGAGTAAAGAAGCTCCGCCCTGCTTAAGTTTTTGATGTTCGCTTCGATGATCATAGAGTCCATACGGCGGATACGGGGATTCACCTTCATCATTTCTGCGATTTTTCCGCTCAGGCAACACCATCCTATTAAATATCTTCACTGAGGATATCCAGTGCACATTGATACATGCTGTCAATCAATTCCGGAAACCGCTTTTCAATACCAGGATTCCAGACGAACAGAAATGGATACGGTTCTATTTCTTCGATTGGGCAATAGATTAATTCTTCCCGGTCGGGCTTTTGTTTCAGAGCGACTGTATAACAATCATTTAACGCCACATAGTTGTTCAGGGAAATCAAGTCTGAATCCAAATATTTCACCTTCAGCTGTACATTCTTTTCCTGTGCCACCTGAAAAATATCTTGCTCAAAAGATCCATTCTTTCGGTTTTGTGAGATTATAAAAGGATATTTCGAAAGCTTCTCAAAGGACAGCCTTCCACCCGTTTTTTCAAAAAGTGTTTTGCTCATAACAAAGCAAACCTTCCCCTGATAAATAATCTGCCATGAAACACCTTCCAGCTTCGGCTGGCGGCTGTCAAAAAGGCAAAATGCAAAATCAGTCTCTCCATTCAGCACATTATTCTGAGTTTTGTACAAATTTTCTACCTCTACAGAAAAATCAAAATCTGGATTTGCCTCTTTGATAGAATGGACAATTCGATTTACAGCCTTACTGTTTTGTCCACTGCTGAATCCAATGGAAAAAACAGGTTCCTTCATACCATAGGAGCTTTTCAGATGAACCAGCTTATCATCCATTGTGCAAAGAATCTCTTTGCAATCCCTCAAAAACTGCTCGCCTGCTTCGGTTAAGCTAAGCCGCTGTTTATATCTCGTAAACAGTTGTATTCCCAACGCCGTTTCCAGTTGATTCACTTTCTGACTCAATAAAGGCTGTGTTACAAAAAGCTCCTCTGCGGCTTTGCGCATCTTCCCAAGCTCAGCAATTTTCACAAAGTATTGCAAATGCTGGAAGGTAAGTTTTGAGTAGTCCAGGTCCATCCCAATCCTCCTCTCTGATATAGTCCATTCATTTTCCACCATTATATCAACTGAGGAAACCTTTTTCAATGGATTCTTGCCAAGTACAACTCACTAAAAAAATCTAAAGATTTCTTAAGATGTTTTGAACCCCCTACCACTTTTTCCTGTTTTTCGCTATACTGATTTATGTCATTACATGGGTTCCCTGGAAAATAGGGATTTTCAAAACTGATATTGACAAATTGCACAAAAGATATTCTGAATTGCGACTGTGCAGAATCTTAGTGCTTCTTAATGTTCTGCCCACAACCAGCAATTCGGCGGCACGGGCGCTAATCGTCCGGGGGACGATTGCTTAGCGCGGACCGAAACGGAGTGTAGAAGCCGGCGAAAGCCCTCTCTGTGCCATGGAAGGCACATAGAGGGCGGTTGCGTCCGCATACATTGCCTCTCCCCAGAACATATTAGAAGCACTTAGATTCGAAGCCTGGAGCAAAGAGGAATACATTTTGTACAATTTGTCATGTACAATCTGAAAACCCCCATTTTCCGGGCAACTCATTATATGAAACAAAACAAAAAGAAGGTATGAACGATGGAAGCTTCACAAATCCTTGTTGTGGATGACAATCCGGAAATCCGAACTATCGTAAACATTCTCCTGTCCGGCGAGGGCTATGAAATCACCGAGGCCGCCAACGGCCAAAAGGCCCTTGCCTGCCTCCATGCAAAAAGCTTTGACTTGATTATCTTAGACGTGATGATGCCCGGCATGGACGGTTATCAGACCTGCATCAACATTCGGACAAAAAGCAACGCCCCCATTTTATTCTTAAGTGCAAGAACCCAGGATGGGGACAAGACCTTAGGCTTTCAAAGCGGTGGTGACGATTACCTGGCCAAGCCCTTTTCTTATAATGAATTATTGGAACGAGTGAAAGCGCTGCTTCGCCGGTACAAGGTCTATCAGGGGATTTCCGAGGCAGACAAGAAGGCAGTACATGCCGGCCCCGGCTCACCCAAGGAAGAATCCGGTTCAAAGGAGACTCCCGATTTACCCTCCGGACAGGTTTTAAAGCGAGGACGGTTTCAGGTGTGGGAGGCCCAGCAGCGGGTATTTTTTGACGAGGAGGAAATTGACTTAACCACCACAGAGTATGAGATACTGGTGCTTTTAATGAAGCACGAAAAACAAATTTTCTCCGCCAGCCACCTGTATGAATCCATCTGGCAGGAGCCTTATTATTACGGGGCCGAAAATACCATAATGGTCCACATCCGAAACTTAAGAAAAAAGATTGAAAAAGACCCGCAGAATCCAAAAATCATCCGCACCATCTGGGGAAGGGGGTATCGTTTTGACGGATAAAAGCTCTAAAAAGCCTCCTTTCTTCTCAAAAATACGGCCCAGAAAGGTTACCATAACCGGAAAATTCCTGGTGGTTCTGCTTTGCTCTGGGTTTCTGGCTGTTTTTTGTTTTATGCTTTTTCACCACTATCGTGATGCAGCCTACTTTTTACTGTATGACCAGGGGTTCCTCAACCACCACCGGGAGGATTGGATCGAAGAATTTATCATCCGGGCCAAAGAGGTGGCGATTGCACCCAATTACCAGGAAAAGCTCCAAAACAAACAGCTGATGGAGCTTATGAATCTGCGGGATTATTACAGCGGCATGATTCTTTATGAGCATGACACCGGCACTTACATCACAGCCATTTATCCCACGGCCATTGACAACGACAATCTCATCTGGCGACTGGCCGGAAGCATGCCAGCCGCCTCCCAGGTAAAAATGGACCAACATACCACCATAGAAAAAACGGTGGAATTTCAGGACCAGGTGGCAGACGTATACTTTTTTTCCTACCATTATTATTCCTTCTATTCCTGGTATCTCCTGGCAGCGTTGCTTCTGAGCATCCTGGTATTCTTAACGCCCAACCTGATCTTTTTGCACCGGAAGGCGAAAGAAATCAAGGTGCTGAAAAACGAGATTCTCTATATGGCGGAGGGAAATCTGGAGCGGACCGTCACAGCCAACAGCCGGGATGAAATCGGAATTTTGGCCACACAGCTTGATTATCTGCGACAGAGCCTTAAGGATACCATTGAGGAAGAGCGGGAGAGCCGGGAAGCCAACAGTGATTTGATTCGAGCCATGTCCCACGATCTGCGGACACCGCTTACGATTCTGTCCGGGTATCTGGAAATTGTGAAGCTGCACCGGGGCGATGCGGCCATGGAAGAGCAATATCTTGATTCCTGCCTGAATAAGGCGCTGGAGATTCGGGAGCTTTCGGACCGGATGTTTGAATATGCCATGGTATATGAAACACAGGAGGCGCTGGAAATGGAGGATGTGGCGGTATCCCAGCTTCTTAAGCTGCTTTGGGAAAATATGAATTTTATGGAGCTTGCCGGATTTACGGTGGAAAAAAATACAGACTCCCATTGGATGGATGCAAAGGAATCAGGGGGCCCGACCTTTTTGGGAAATCCCCTGGCTTTAAAGCGGGTGCTTAACAACCTGTTTTCCAATATTTTGAAATACGGTGATAAGACTTATCCGGTGACGGTAGCCTTTTCCATAGAACAGGGGCACTGGCGCCTGGCATTAAGCAACCACATAAGACAATCCCATAAGGCTGTGGAGAGCAATCATATCGGATTGAAGAGTGTGGAGAAAATTATTGAGCTCCACGGGGGAAGCGTATACTCCATGCAGGTGGAGGATGTGTTTTCGGTGGAGGTTATGGTATAATGTCGACAGACATTATACCGGCCCGGTGCGAAGCACAGTGGCCATCGGTCGCCCAAGGCGAAGCCAT